>NZ_LUAZ01000013.1:0-88323 GCF_001647255.1 Cellulosimicrobium sp. I38E | reverse complement strand
GGCACGGTGTCGTCGCGCGCGACGGGGGGCAGCAGGGGTGCGTCGGCGGCGACGTTGACGGTCACGGCGCCGGTGGCGCGGGCGCCGTAGGTGTCCTGGACCTGGTAGTAGAAGGTGTAGGCGCCGTCGGCGTCGGGGGAGGTCAGCACGATGCGGTCGACGACGACCTCGGCGTCCAGGTCGTGGGTGTCCTCGATGCCGCCGGGGACCAGGCCGACCTGGTCGCCGTCGGGGTCGGTGTCGTTGGCCAGGGCCGCGACCGAGACCGTGCGCCCGGGCCGGACCGTGATCTCGTCGTCTACCGCCACCGGAGCCTGGTTGGTCTCGGCGGGCCGGGCGATGCCGACCTGGACCGTGCCGACGGCGGTGGCGCCGCGGGCGTCGAGCACGGAGTAGGTGAACGTGTCGTGCCCGGCGGCGTTCTTGGACGCCGCGTACTCGATCTGGCCGTCCACGACGCGGGCGGTGCCCTGGGCGGCGGGGGTCGCGATGCCGGTGACCTGGACGGAGTCGCCGTCGGGGTCGATCCCGTCGAGGGGGACCGCGATGCGCACGCTCGAGCCCGACAGGACGCGCGCGTCGATCTCGCGCGGTTGCGGGGGTGCGTTGTCCTCGCCGTCGCGGATGCGGATCGTGACCTGGGCGGAGTCCTCCTGCCCGTTGACGTCGCGGACCCGGTAGATCGCGTACGCGGTCCCGGCCTCGGGGCCGGCCTTGAACCGCAGCGTGTCCTCCGAGACGAACGCCTCCCCCAGCGCGGGGTCCACGTCCTGCTCGAGCTCGGGCTGCAAGAACAGCTCCAGCCCGTCGGGGTGGGTGTCGTTCTTCAGCACCGGGACCGTCACCACGTCCCCCGCGTGCACCGTGACCTCGTCCGCCGCCGCCTGCGGCGGCTGCAACCGCGTCGGCGCCGGCACCGGGATGACCCGCACCTGACCCGTCGCGGTCTCGGTCCCGTTGGAGGCCGTGTACTCCACCGTCACCGGACCGTTCAGGCCTCGGATCTCGGTCACCCGGAGCATCTGGTGCGCCAGGATCGCGACCGACACGCCGGCGTCGGCCGGGACGCGCACGGACTGGACGACGAGGACGCCGCCGGCGGGGTCGGTGTCGTTGGCCAGCACGTCGACCAGGGTCGACCCGCCCGCCGGGAGCAGCGCGGTGTCGGTCACCACGATCGGGGCGCCCTCGGCCTCCGACGGGGGCAGCACGTCCACGCGAACCAGACCCGTGGTCGCGTTCGGACCGTCCGTCACCTGGTACGTCAGGTCGTAGGAGCGCGGCTCCATCGACACGAACGTGAACGTGCCCGCGTCATAGTTCGGCGTGATCTCCGCCGGCGCGGACTCCGACACCGACGCCAGACGCAGCTCGTCGTCGTTCGGGTCGGAGTCGTTGCGCAACGGCTCGACCGTCACCGGCTGACCCGCCGGCACCACCACGTGGTCGTTCACCGCGACCGGCGGCTGCGGCCCGGGCACCACGTCGACCAGGAGCTTGCCCTCGAAGGACAGCTCGCCGTCGGAGACGAGCAGGGTCACGATCTTGCGGCCGGTGGAGCCGCCGCCGTCGCGGAACTCGACCGTGCCGTCGGGGCGCGAGCGCACGTCGTCACCGGCCACGGTCGCGGCCGCGGAGGCGAGGTAGAGGTCGTCGCCGTCGGGGTCCTGGAAGTACGGCAGCACCTTGATCGTGGCCCGACCGCCCTGCCCGACCCGCAGCACCGGGTCACCCTTCTGCTCCGGCGCCGCGTTCTCCCCCCACGGCGACACCTTCACCGTCACCCCGGCCTCGGCCACGCCCCCGCGCCCGTCGGCCACCGAGTACCGGAACGTGCCCGTGCCCTCGGCGTCCTCGGGCACCACGGCCTGCAACGCCGCACCGCCCATGATCGCCTGCACCGTCGCGTTGGCCGGGGAGTCCCCCACCAACGACGCCGTCATCACGTCCCCGTCCGGGTCCACGTCGTTGCCCAGCACCGGCAGGATCGTCGTACGCCCCGGACGCACCCCGAACGAGTCGTCCTTGGGCTGCGGCGGCTTGTTCGGCTGGGACCGGTCCGCGATGAACTGGTCCACCTGCTCCGGGTTCGTCAGCTCCGCGTCGGACTCCTCGCCCTCGGCCTCCTCCGGCATCTGGACGTCCCAGTCGTCGACCTTCTGGTACTCGTCCGCCGCCATCCACAACGTCCCCGCCGACAGGTCGTTCAGCACGATCACGTGCCGGTTCACCCGGTACTCCAGGCGGGTCTGGGGGTCCAGACCCTCGAGGCGCTCGTCGACGTCCCGTCCCGTCCCGTCGCAGTCGCGGATCACCTGGCCGGTCGAGGCCCACGCCCCGTACGTGCAGGTGCCGAGCTGGACGGGCGCCGCCGGCACGCCCTGCGCGGCACGGCGCTGCGCGTCACCACCCTTCAGCGGCTGCGCGACGAGGGCGTCCGTCGTCGCGACCGCGACGACGTCGGAGGACTGCGACGGCTGCTGCAGGCGGGCGTCACCACCACCCTCGATCGCCACGCTCTCCCCGCCCGGCAGGATCAGGTGCGACGCGGACCGGTCGAGCACCACGGGCTTGTCGCCCACCGCGGTCACCTCGACCTCGGCACCCTTGCTCACCGGGAGCGCGGTGGACGACGCCTCGCCGTCCGCCGTGCCCTTGGACGTCGTCGCGACCGTCCACAACGTCCCCGTCGAGGGGATCGCCGCGAACACCGTGCCGTCCTGCGACACGGTCAGCGCGCCCTCGCCGCCGACCTCGACCACGGGGTCGAGCTTCTCCGCGTCGAACGACGTCGCCCCGTCGAACGGCAGCACCCAGAGCAGCCCCTCCTCGCCGTCGAGGATCGCCGTCGTCGCGCCCCCGGTCACCACCTGCGCGCCCGGAGGGAGACGGAGTTGCCCGTCCAGCTTCAGGTGCGCCACGCTCACCGGCGACGCGGTGCTCGTCCCGGCGTCGTCCAGCAGCACCCGCCCCGCGTCCTGCTGCACGTCGAACGACGCGCTGCCCGCGTTCAACGTCCCGTCCAGCGCCTGCGACTCGTAGTTGAACCGACCCAGCAACCCGGCCGACGCCTTCGTCACCCACACGCCCGAGTCGTTCAGGTCCACGTCCGCCGTGGCCTCGCCCTCGTAGAACAGCGCCATCCCCACCAGCGCCGTCGAGAACACCGACACGGTGCTCACCGACGCGACGGTACGACGATGCTCGCGGATGCTCGAGAGAAGGCCCACCAATGCTCCCTAAGTTCCTGGTCGGGGCACACCGGACCGCGTCATCCTGTCGAGCCGGACGGCGAGAGAGGGGGAGACGCGCGTCTGTGCCCACAGAACGCCCCGTCGAGGGTAACCGAGCGGACCCGGCTCTCGACATGGGGAGGAGTCCCCACGTGGGTGGAATCTCCGGATGATCAGGGCAGAAGGGATGCTCGCGACATCGCGGCGCGGTCGAGGGTGAGCTCAGCAGCCGCATGGAGCCGGTCGGCCGGAGGTGCCGACGCCGTCCCGGGGGCGACGGCGGTCCGGTCGCGTCGCGCCTGCGCGTGGGCCGCGGCGCGACGCCGGCCCAGCTCGGTCAGCGCCGAGCCGACGACGACGAGCAGTCGGTCGGCGCCGCGCGGCTCCGCGGTGCGGGGGAGGGTGGGGGAGTACGCGCTCATGAGGGGTTCTCCTTGCCGTCGATCGTGGGGAAGACGTTGAAGTGGATCTGCACGGGCCGCGCGCCGGGCGTCTGCTCCTGGCCCTCGAACCGGTGCAGCGTCGCGTCGAGCGCGTCCCAGGCGTCCGCGACCTCGACCATCTGCTCGGCGGTGAGCCACATGCTGGCGGTGGTGAGGCGCGCGCCGTCGAGCCACCGCGTCGGCAGCTCGGAGGAACGCTCCAGGAACGCCTGGATCTTGCGGGCGCGGGCGTTCTCGAACTCTCGGCTCACCATCGCGCCGGCGAGCGTGGCCGCGGTGTCCTCGGCCTCGTCGTCGGGCATGCTCACGGTGAACCCGCCCGGCGGCCGCTCCCACCACCGCTCCCGGGCCGTCCCGCGGTCGGCGACCTCGCGGACGAAGCCGTGCCGGGCGAGCTGGCGCAGGTGGTAGCTCGTCGAGCCGCTGGACTCGCCGACGAGGTCGGCGAGACGGCTCGCCGTCAGGGCGCCGTGGGTGGAGAGCAGGTCGAGGATCTGCACCCGGAGCGGGTGCGCGAGCGCCTTGAGCTGGGCCGGACCGAGCGCAGGGTGGCGCTCGGCGCTCGAGCGTGGGGTGTCGCCGTCGGTGCTCATGCCACGAGACTAACGATCCAAAGACATCTTTGCAAGAGTTTCTTTGCAACAAAGTCTTTGGACTGAGGTGCGCCGTCTGTGGCGACCGCGCGAGGTGGGGGACGGGGTGCGAGCATCGACGCCATGACGCACGTCGTGGAGCGGGCACGTGGCGCGGCGGAGCGCGCGATCTTCCTCAAGGTCGCCGGTCCGGACGCGACCGCCACGAGGGCGCGCATCCACCAGACGCCGGGGCCGCGCTGGTTCGAGCGCGGGTCTCCGGTCCAACGGGTGCACGGGGACGCGTCGATGTTCGTCGGAGGGCTGCGGGCGTTGCTGCTCCAGAGCCTGCACCCGCTGGCGATGGCGGGCGTCGCCGCGCACTCGGGCTACCGGGGGGACCCGTGGGGTCGGCTCCAGCGCACGTCGACCTTCATCGCCGTCACGACCTTCGGCACGTCCGACGACGCGGAACGGGCGGTCGCGGCGGTCCGCGCGGTCCACGAGCGCGTCCGCGGCCGCGCGGCCGACGGGCGCCCGTACCGCGCGAGCGATCCGGAGCTGCTGCGCTGGGTCCACGTCGCCGAGACCCAGAGCTTTCTCGTCGCGCACCAGTCGTTCGGCCGGGACCCGCTCGACGCGCAGGGGTGCGACGAGTACGTCGCCCAGGCCGCCGTCGTCGGGCGCGCGCTGGGGGTCGTGGACGCGCCCCTGACCCGCCAGGAGCTGGACGTCGCGGTCGACGACTACCGGCCGGCGCTCTCGCTCACGCCGGCCGCGCTCGACGCCGCGCGGTTCCTGCTGACCGAGCCCCCGCTCCCGTGGCCCGTGCGTCCGGCGTACGCCGGGCTGGCCTTGGCGGCACGGGAGTCGCTGCCGTCGTGGGCTCGCGCCGGGATGCCGCGGGTGCGCGGCCTGCCGGTGCGGTGGGCGCGGCCTGCGGGAGCCGCGGTCACCCGCTTGATCCGGTGGGCGCTCCCCTCGCCGTGAACCCGCGTTCCCGCGCGGGCACTCGGGTGGTGGTCATGGAGTGTCGCGCCGCCTCCGGTACGCGTCGAGGTCGCCGTTGAGGCGACCCAGCAGCTCGGCGAGCAGCGCGCGGTCGAGCCGGGACCAGTCGCCCAGCACGTCGGCGTAGAGCTCGGTCCGTGCGACGCGGTGCGTGGCGAGCTCGTCGAGGCCCTCCGCCGTCGGCTCGACGACGACCGCGCGGCCGTCGTGGGGGTCGCGGGCGCGGCGGACGTGCCCGGCCCGTTCGAGCGCGACGACCTGGCGGGTGACCGTCGACGCATCGAGGCCGAGCCGCTCCGCGAGCGCGTTGACGTGGAGCGGACCGTGCGTCCCGAGCGTGTGGAGCAGGAGGTAGCCGGAGCGGTCGAGCGTCCCCCCACGCCGCGACGTGCCCGGGGTCCCCGAGGCGCGCGTGCGCTCGGCGCGGCGCAGGAGCTGCGCGACCTCCAGCTCGATCGCACCGAGCACGTCGTGCGCGACCGCGTCGTCGCGGGCGTTCGCGCCGTCGGGCGTCGGTCGGGGCGCTCGATCGTTTCCCTCGGCAACCGTCATAGGTGTATTCTACAGATACTTACCTGTCAGATACAGATAAATGCTGCCGCCGAGCCCGCTCCGGCCCGTGCGGCCCTCTCCCGCCGACCAGGAAGTACGAACGCAGTGGCCTCCACGCGCAACGAACCGAACCGCACCGCCATCTACGCGACCGCCCTCACGGCGTTCTTCGCGATCGCCGGCATCGCCGTCGTCGACCCGATCCTGCCCGTCATCGGCGAGGAGATCGGGGCCTCGACGTGGCAGATCGAGCTGCTCTTCACGGCGTACATCGCCGTCATGGCGCTCGGCATGATCCCCGCCGTCATGGCGACCGGGCGGTTCGGCTACAAGAAGATCCTCGCGACCGGCGTGAGCCTCGTCGCCGTCGCGGCGGTGCTCGCGGCCCTGAGCACGAGCATCGGTCAGCTCGCCGCGCTGCGCGGGCTGTGGGGCCTCGGCAACGCGATGTTCTTCGCGACCGCGATGGTCCTGCTCGTCTCGCTCGCGAACGACCGCGAGTGGGTCGTCGAGCTCTTCGAGACGTGCGTCGGTCTCGGCTTCGCCGTCGGGCCCCTGCTCGGCGGTCTGCTGGGCGGCATCTCGTGGCGCGTCCCGTTCTTCGTCTGCGGCGTGTTCATGCTCGTCGCGCTGCTCGTGTCCGTGACCCGCCTCAAGGACCCGGCCGAGAAGCCGGCGCCCCTGCGGCTCGGCCAGGTGTTCCGCCTCTTCCGCAAGCCCGGATTCCTCGCGCTCGCCGCGGTGACGGCCGCGTACAACTTCTGCTTCTTCATCGTGCTCGGGTACACGCCCGTCTTCCTCAGACTCGACGTCGTGCCGCTCGGCCTCGTCTTCACCGCCTGGGGCGTGGGGCTCGCGGTCGGGATCCTCGTCGTCGGGCACCGGCTGGCCCACCGCGTGGGCGCCGTCCAGACGCTCGGCGTCGCGATCGTGGGCGTCCTGGTCGCGCTGGTCCTGCTGGCGCTCGACCTCGGGACGGCGTGGTCCGTCGTCGTGCTCGTGGGTGCCGGCGTCTTCATGGGCATCGCGAACGCGAACCTCACCGACCTGTCGCTCGCGCTCGGCGACCCGGACCGGCGCGTGACGACCGGCGCGTTCAACCTCGTACGCTGGGGCTTCGCCGCTCCCGCGCCGGTCATCGCGGGCCTGCTGCACCCGGTCTCCGCGACGGCCCCGTTCTGGCTGGGGGCGGGGGTCCTCGTGCTCGGCGTCGTCGTCTTCGTGGCGTTCGGGCACCGCATGGCGGGCGAGCTCGGGGAGCGCGTGCTCTGGTCCCGGTGGAACCGCCGGGCGCGCGCCGTCGAGGGGACGCCCGAGGAGGCGCTCGGCGAGGTCTGAGCCACCGACGACGGCGACGCGGAGGTCCCGGGCCTGCGGCTCGGGGCCTCTCAGCCCTCCGGGGCGGTCGGGGTGTCGGTCGGGGTGTCCGTGGTGGACGCCTCCGCGACCTGGGTGAGCGCCTCGATCCCGACCGTGAGCGCGCGCAGGTCCGCGACGTCGAGCCGGTCGAGCAGGTCCGTGAGGGGCTCGTCCTCCTGGGCCGCGATCCGGCGCACGGCCGCGGCGCCGCGCGGCGTCGCGGCGACCAGCCGCACGCGACCGTCCTGCGGGTCGGGGCGGCGCGCGGCCATCCCCGCCGCCTCCAGCCGGTCCACGATGCCGGAGAGCGTCGCGGGGGAGATCCCGAGCACCTCGGCCAGTCGGTGCGAGCTCGTCTCGCCGTCGAGCTGGAGGACCGCGAGCGCGCGCAGCTGGGGGACCGTGAGGGTCGTCCGGAGCAAGGGCTCGAGGCGCTGCGCCAGGAGCAGGTCGGCGAGGCGGCGCTGCGCGTCCTCGAGGCGCCGCGCGAGCGCCGCGCGCTCGTCGTCGGCGGGGTGGGTCACGGCGCAGACTCTATCGGGGGGAGCGGGAACCATCCCGAGATGCTTCGCGTTACGCTAACGAAATCGCGACGCCGACGTCGTCTCCCACCCGACCTGGAACCCCTGGAGGCTCCGTGTCCCGTCTCGCCCGGCTGTCGCTGGCCAACCGCGCGCTCGTCGCGCTCGCCACGGTCGCGATCGCGATCTTCGGCGTCATCAGCATGGGGTCGCTCAAGCAGGAGCTCATCCCGAGCCTCCAGATCCCGACCGCCGCCGTCGTCGGCGTCTACCCGGGCTCCGCCCCGGCGATCGTCGAGCAGCAGGTGACCGTCCCCGTCGAGACGGCCGCGCGCGCCGTCAAGGGTGTCGAAGACGTCACGTCGACGTCGTCGACGGGCATGTCCGTGACGACCGTGCAGTTCGCGTACGGCACCGACATGGACGCCGCGGCCTCCCAGCTCCAGACCGCGATCACGCGGCTGCAGTCCCAGCTCCCCGAGGACGTCGAGCCGCAGGTCGTGACGGGCTCCGTCGACGACCTGCCCGTGATCCAGCTCGCCGTGTCCGGCGGCTCCGACGACGCGGCGCTCGCCGACACCGTCACGTCGAGCGTCGTCCCGGCGCTCGAGGACGTCGAGGGCGTGCGCAGCGTCGCGGTGAGCGGCATCGCCGACCAGCAGGTCACGATCGACCTCGACCCGGCCGCGCTCGCCGCCGCCGGGCTCAGCCCCGCGCAGGTCTCCACGATCCTCCAGGACAACGGCGTCGTGATCCCGGCGGGGACCGTGTCCGACGGCGACCGGACCCTCAGCGTCCAGGTCGGCACGGCCGTCACGACCGTCGACGACCTCGCCGCGCTGCCGCTCGTGTCCCCGACCGCCGCGCCCGGCACCGCGCCCGTGGCGCTCGGCGACGTCGCGAGCGTGACCGCGGGACCCGAGCCCGCGACGTCGTACTCGCGCCTCGACGGCGAGAACGCGCTCGCGGTGGCGATCACCAAGACGCCCGCGGGCAACACGGTCGAGGTGTCGCACGCCGTCCAGGACGCGGTCGACGACCTTTCCGGCGTGCTCGAGGCGCAGGACGTGCGCGTCGAGGTCGTGTTCGACCAGGCGCCGTTCATCGAGGAGTCCATCGAGGGCCTCGCGACCGAGGGGCTCCTCGGCCTCCTCTTCGCGGTCGTCGTGATCCTGCTGTTCCTCGCGTCGCTGCGCTCGACGCTCGTCTCGGCCGTGTCCATCCCGCTGTCGCTGTTCGTGACGTTCATCGTCATGAACGCCACGGGCTACACGCTGAACATCCTCACGCTCGGTGCCATGACGGTCGCGATCGGACGCGTGGTCGACGACTCGATCGTCGTCATCGAGAACATCAAGCGGCACCTGTCGTACGGCGAGGAGAAGGTGGGCGCCATCATCGGCGCCGTCAAGGAGGTCGCGGGCGCGATCACCGCGTCGACCGTCGCGACCGTCGCCGTCTTCCTGCCGATCGCCCTCGTGGGCGGCATGGTCGGCGAGCTCTTCCGGCCCTTCGCGCTCACCGTGGCGATCGCGATGCTCGCGTCGCTGTTCGTCGCGCTGACGATCGTCCCGGTCCTCGCCTACTGGTTCATCAAGTCCCCGCCGGTCCCCGCGGACCCCGAGGCCGCGCGCCTCGCGGGCGAGCGCGCCCGCGCCGCGGCGGAGGCCAAGGAGCGCCGTGGGCTGTGGCAGCGCGGGTACGTCCCGACGCTGCGCGCGGCGCTGCGCCACCCGGCGATCACGCTCGGCGTGTCCGTCGCGATCCTTGCCGGGACGCTCGCGCTCGTGCCGCGCCTGGAGACCAACTTCCTCGGCGACACGGGCCAGGACACGCTCACCGTCACCGAGTCGTTCGCGCCCGGCACGTCGCTCGAGGCGCAGGACGCGGCGGCGCGCGACGTCGAGCAGGCCCTCCTCGACGTCGACGGCGTCGCGACCGTGCAGACGACCGTCGGCACGGCGGGCGGGCCGGAGGCCGCGTTCTTCGGCGGCGGCGGGTCCCCGACGGCGACGTTCGCCGTCACGCTCGACCCGGACGCCGACGCCGTCGCGGCGGCCCAGGAGGACGTGCGCGACGCCGTCTCCGGGCTGGGCGGGGAGTCGAGCGAGGGCATCGAGGTCGCCGGCGCGGACGCCGCGTTCGGCAGCTCGACGGTCGACCTCGTCGTGCGCGCCCCCGACACCGACACCCTCGCGGCCGCGGCCGCGGACGTGCAGGAGCTCGCCGAGGACGCCGACGGCGCGGCGCAGGTCACCAACAACCTCGCCTCGGCGCAGTCCACGGTCCAGGTGACCGTCGACCGCGACGCCGCGGCCGCCGTCGGGCTCACCGAGACGCAGGTGGCCGGGACGGTCGCGGGGACGATGTCGCCCGCGCCGGTCGGCACCGTGAACCTCGGCGACGGCCCGGTCCAGGTCCGCGTCCTCGCGGGCGAGGCCCCGGCGACCGTCGCGGAGCTCGAGCAGGTCGTGCTGCCCACCGCGGCCGGTCCGGTCCCGCTCACGCAGGTCGCCGAGGTCGCCGAGGTCGAGGTCCCCACCTCGATCACGCGCGTCGACGGCGAGCGCAGCGCGACCATCTCCGTCACGCCCGCGGGCCAGGACCTCGGCGCGCTCACGACCGAGCTCACGACCGCGATCGACGGCCTCGAGCTCCAGGGCGGCGCGACGGTCGAGATCGGCGGCGTCGCGTCCGACCAGGCCGACGCGTTCGCCGACCTCGGGCTCGCGCTGCTCGTCGCGATCCTCATCGTCTACCTCGTCATGGTCGCGACGTTCCGCAGCCTCCTGCAGCCGTTCATCCTGCTCGTGTCGATCCCGTTCGCCGCGACCGGCGCGCTGCTCCTGCTGCTCGCCACCGCGACGCCGCTCGGCGTGCCGGCCCTCATCGGCCTGCTCATGCTCGTCGGGATCGTGGTGTCGAACGCGATCGTGCTCATCGACCTCATCAACCAGTACCGCGAGCGCGGCCGGTCGCTCGACGACGCCGTCATGGAAGGGTCGCGCAAGCGTCTGCGCCCCATCGTCATGACGGCCGCGGCGACGATCTTCGCGCTCACCCCGATGGCGATCGGCATCACCGGCGGAGGGGCGTTCATCTCCCAGCCGCTCGCGCTCGTCGTCATCGGCGGTCTGCTCAGCTCGACGCTGCTCACGCTCGTCGTCGTGCCGGTGCTGTACACGCTCGCCGAGCGCCGCGGCGAGAAGCGCGCGGCGAAGCGGGCCGCCAAGGAGGAGGCCGCGGCCCAGGCCGAGGCCGAGAAGGCTGCCGCCGAGGAGGCGACGGCGAGCGCCTGAGCCACCCGACCGGCCGGCCCGCCGGGAGCCGCCGACCAGGCGGTCCCGGCGGGCCGAGCAGGTGGTCCTGGCGCGTCACGACGTCCGGACGCGCCGGAACCACCTGCTCGGCGCCGGGAAGGGCTCAGGAGGGGCGGGCGACGCCCGTCTCGTAGGCGAGGACGACGGCCTGGACGCGGTCGCGGAGGCCGAGCTTGCCGAGGACGCGGCCGACGTGGGTCTTGACGGTCGCCTCGGACAGGACGAAGCGCTCGGCGATCTCGGCGTTCGTCAGCCCCTCGCCGAGGGCCTCGAAGACCTCGAGCTCACGTGCCGTGAGCTCGGCGAGCCGCGGGTCGTGCAGGCCGGTCTGGCTCGGGGCGGGGGCGACGGTGCCGTCCTGGGGGAGCTGCCCGGAGAACATCTCGAGCATGCGGCGTGTGATCCGCGGGGAGACGGCGGCGTCGCCGCTCGCGACGGCGCGGATCGCCCCGACGAGCTCGCCCGGCTTGGCGTCCTTGAGCAGGAACCCGCTCGCACCGGCGCGCAGCGCCGCGAACGCGTACTCGTCGAGGTCGAACGTGGTGAGGATGATGACGCGCGACTCCGGCTGCGCGGCGACGATGCGCTCGGTCGCCTCGATGCCGTTGGTCCCGGGCATGCGGACGTCCATGAGCACGACGTCGGGCCGCAGCGCGGCGGCCTGCGCGATCCCGGTCTCGCCGTCGCCGGCCTCGCCGACGACCTCGATGTCGTCCTCGGCGGCGAGGATCATGCGGAAGCCCATGCGCAGCAGGGCCTGGTCGTCGACGAGCAGCACCCGGGTCGGTGCGCCGCTGTCCGTCATGAGCGTTCCCGTCCGTCGTCGCGTCCGCCGGTCTCCCGGCCGGGGTCGAGGTCGAGGCGCAGGCTCGCCCGCACCTCCCAGCCGGTGCCGCTCGGCCCCGCCGACACCGTACCGCCGTAGACGGCCGCCCTCTCGCGCATCCCGATGATGCCGCGGCCCGTCCCGACCGGGACGCCGGGCGGGTGCTGCTCCGCGACCGACGGCGGCAGGCCGCGCTCGTCGGCGCTCGCTCCCTCGCCCGGGCGGCGCCCGGCCTGGTTGACGACCCGTAGCTCGAGCCAGTCCGCGCCGGGCTCGGCGCGGCGCGAGACCTCGACGAGGACCATGGGGGACAGGGGCGCGTAGCGCAGCACGTTCGTCAGGGACTCCTGGACGATGCGGTGCGCGGTCTGGCGCAGCGCCGGCCCGGGCGTCGGCTGCGGGCCCGAGCGCACGAGGCGCACGGGCAGGCCCGCGGTGCGGAAGCGCTCGACGATCTCCTCGAGCTCGGGCGTCTCGTGCGCGGGCGCGAGCGGCACGGTCTGCTCGCCGCCGGGCTCGCGCAGGACGCCGAGCACGCGGCGCATGTCGGCGAGGGCGGCGCGCCCGGTCGCGGTGAGCTCGTCGAGGGCGTGGCCCGCGAGCTCGGGGTTCTTGGCGCCCGACGCCTTGGCACCGTCCGCGAGGGCGACCATGACCGTGAGGGAGTGCGCGACGACGTCGTGCATCTCGCGCGCGATGCGCGTGCGCTCGGCGGCGGCGGCGAGCTGTGCCTGCTGGTCGCGGTCGCGCGCGATGGAGTTGGCCCGCTCGACGAGGTCGGACACGTGCTGCCGGCGGGCGCGCACGTTCGTGCCGATCGCGAGGGCGATCAGGCACAGGACGGTCGTGACGAGGATGCCGACGATGCGGTCGACGGTCGCGCGGCCGGGCTCGACGCTCTGGCGCAGGACCTCGCCGTCCGCGGTGGTGATGACGTCGTACCAGAGGAGGGTCGCGGCGGACAGGGCCAGGACGACGATGGCGAGGACCGGCCACGCGATGCGGGACGGCCGCGAGGCCGCGACGGCGTACACCGCGAACATGGCCGCGACCTCGAACCCGGCGGTGTCGCCGGTGACCGCGATCGCCAGGACGCCGAGGGCGGTGAGCCCGAGCGCGACGGTGACGGGTCGCCGGCGGCGCCAGTACAGGAGCGCCCCGCCGAGGAGGAAGAACACGAGCGACCACGGCGAGGAGCCGTGGGGCTGCTCCGCGAAGAGCGAGTAGAGGACTCCCGGCACGACGAAGATCGCGACGATGACCCAGTCCATGACGACGGGGTGTCGGGCGAAGTACCGACGCACCGGGCCGAGGCGCCGGGCGTCGAGCTCGGTGAACGGCTCGGGCGCGGGCCGCATCGGCAGGGGCGCGGGCGCGCCCGGAGCGGCGGCTCCCGGGCGCGCCACGGCCGACGCCGGACGAGCGGGCTGCTCGTCCGGCGTCGGCGGGGTGGTGGGCCGGGAGGTCACGCGTCCCGGCGCTTGAGCACGATCGCCGCGGCGGCGGTGAGCGCCGCGGTCCAGCCGGCGAGCACCGCGAAGCCGGGCCACGGGCCGATCGCGTCGGGGGACGACATCCCGCCGCCGAGCACGACCTGCTCGCCTGCCGACGCGGGCAGCGAGTTCATGAGCGTCTGGACCCAGTCCGCCCCCGTGACACCCATGACGATGTTGAGGACCATCGACAGGACGAAGAACACGGCGACGAGGGTGAAGATCGCACCGGCAGAGCTGCGGAGCAGGACGCCGACCGCGACGGAGAACAGCGCGACGGCCGTGAGGTACAGCACCACGCCGATCAGGGCGCGCTGGTCGTCGGCGGACGAGAAGTCGACCGTCATGCCCTTGCCCGAGAGGATCGGGTAGGTCACGAGGTAGGACAGCCCGACGGCGACGACGGTCGAGACGGCCGTCACGACGCCGACGACGATCATCTTGGCCGCGAGCGCGGGCGTGCGGCGCGGGACGGCGGAGAGCGTGGAGCGGATCATGCCGGTCGAGTACTCACCGGTGACGGTGAGCGCGCCGAGCACCGCGACGGCGAGCTGCGCGAACGAGTAGCCGACCGTGATGACCATGACGCCGACGCCGTCGGACGCTCCCATCCCGGCCTCCTCGGCCGAGACGCCCGCCGAGTCCATCGAGGACACGACGGCCGCGAACATGAGGGAGAAGCCCACCATGACCGCGATGGTGATGCCGAGCGTCCACCACGTGGAGCGCAGCGAGCGGAACTTGATCCACTCCGAGCGGAGCACGTGGCCGAAGGTGAGGCGGTAGGGGGAGGTGCGGGACGCCGTCGGGCTGGTGGCGCCCGGGGCGAGGGTCGTGGCGCTCATCGCTGCGCTCCTTCGAGGGAGTCGGTGGGGGCCGGCGCACCGGCGGGCGCACCCGCCGCGCCGTGGCCGATGTGGATCTGCGCGGACTCGGTCTGGTACTCGACGGAGTCGGCCGTGAGGGCCATGTAGGCGTCCTCGAGCGTCGACGTGACGGGCGTGAGCTCGTGCAGGACGAAGCCCTTCGCGGCGGCGAGCTCGCCGATCCCGGGCGCGTCCGCGCCGGTGACCACGAGCAGGCTCGGCTCGTCGCTCGTGACGGTCGCGCCGTCGCTCGTGAGGATCTCGGCGAGCTGCGTCGCGTGCGGCGTGCGGACGCGGACCGTGCGCTGCTGGGAGCCGTTGACGATGTCGCTCACCGGGGCGTCCGCGATGATGCGGCCCTTGCCGATGACGATGATGTGGTCGGCGGTGAGGGCGACCTCGCTCATGAGGTGGCTCGAGAGGAAGACCGTGCGGCCCTCGGACGCGAGGTAGCGGGCGAGGTTGCGCACCCAGAGGACGCCCTCGGGGTCGAGGCCGTTGACCGGCTCGTCGAGGATGAGCGTCCTGGGGTCGCCCAGCAGCGCGGACGCGATGCCCAGGCGCTGGCCCATGCCGAGCGAGAAGCCGCCGACGCGCTTCTTCGCGACCGACTGGAGGCCGGTCATCTCGATGACCTCGTCGACGCGCTTGGTCGGGATGCCGTGCGTCGTGGCCATCGCGAGGAGGTGGTTGTAGGCGGTGCGCCCGGTGTGGACGGCCTTCGCGTCGAGCAGCGCGCCCACCTCGGTGAGGGGGGAGCGGTGCTGCGCGTACGGGCGCCCGTTGACGGTGACGGTCCCCGCGGTCGGGCGGTCCAGACCCATGATCATGCGCATGGTCGTGGACTTGCCGGCGCCGTTGGGGCCGAGGAAGCCGGTGACGGTCCCGGGACGCACGGTGAACGAGATGCCGTCCACCGCGGTCTTGGGCCCGTACCGCTTGGTCAGGCCGCGTGCTTCGATCATGACTTCGCCCCTCCGAGGGTCGTTCGTCCGGGATGGTTCTGGTGCTCGCGGGCGGGGGTCGCGCCGGTCTGGCCGGGGCCCTCTCCGCGAGGTACGTCTCGAGCCTAGGGACGTGCACGACGTCGGACAGCCCCCGTGCGACGTATCTTGCCCGGGGCATGGGCCGGGCGACGTACACCGCGCGGCGTACGTGGCGCGTCGTCGGGTGGTCCGCTGGTCGGGACTTCGCCCCCGAGAGGCGAAAAACCGGCGGGAACAGTGGCCACGGCTCGCACGTTCCCTAGGATGAACACAGGCCAGCGACACCCGACTCGAGGCGAGACGCCGATGACGAGGCCCGCTGAGAGGTAGTGGACGCCGCGACCAGGAGGAGCTCATGAGCAACCCCGTCTTCAACAACAGCGCGGTCTTCGGTGATCCGAAGAACCAGCGCGGTGGGGCGGCCACGCAGGCCGGCCCCGCCTACGGGAGCCCGCCGCCGCAGGGGCAGGGCCCCGCGTACGGCACGCCGCCCCAGCAGGGCGCGCAGTGGGGTGCGTACGGCGCACAGACCGCCGACGCCGCGTCGCTCGACGCGATGTACAACGCACCGTCGGCGACGACCGCGGACACCAAGCGCCTGACCTACGACGACGTCATCATGAAGACGGGCGGCCTGCTCGCCCTGCTCGTGGTCGTCGGTGCGGGATCGTGGATGGTCGCGCCGCAGATGCCGACCGTCTGGATCATCGGCGCGGTCGTCGGCCTCGTGCTCGGCCTGGTGAACTCGTTCAAGCGCAACCCGAGCCCGGCGCTCATCGTGCTGTACACCGTGGCGCAGGGTCTGTTCCTCGGCGGCATCAGCCGCGTCTACGAGACGGCGTGGAACGGTGTCGTGCCGTCGGCCGTCGTGGCCACGGTCGCGACGTTCGCTGCCGCGCTCTTCCTGTTCAAGTCCGGCCGCGTGCGCGTCACGCCGAAGTTCATGCGCTGGCTGCTCATCGCGATGGTCGGCTACCTGGTCTTCTCGCTGGTGAACGTCGTCCTCGTCATGACCGGCGTCCTGGGCGGCTGGGGCCTGTACAGCGGTTGGGGCATCATCGCCAGCCTCATCGGGGTCGGCCTGGCCGCCGCGTCGCTCATCGTCGACTTCGACTCGATCAAGCGCGGCGTCGAGGGCGGCGTGCCCGCCAAGTTCGCGTGGTCCGCGGCGTTCGGTCTGCTCGTCACGCTGATCTGGCTCTACCTCGAGTTCCTGCGCCTCTTCGCGATCCTGCAGAGCAGCGACTGACGGTGGCGCGCAGCACCCGTGAACCGGCACCCGCGGCGGACCTTCCGCCGCGGGTGCCGGTCTTTCTCGCCGGTCTGGTCGTCGCCGCGGCGGCGATGCTCGGCGTCCAGGTCCTCTACATGGTCGTCTCGGGCGCGCCGCCCGCGTGGCTCGCGTTCGCGGCGCTCCTCATCCTGCTCAGCGTGCCGACCGCGGGCGCCGCGGTGGCCTGGCTCGGCACCCGGATCACGCGCGACGCGTCCGAGCGCCGGGCTGCGCTGGTCTTCGCCGCGCTCGGCCTCGTCGCGGGTGCGCTGTGGGGGTCGCTGCTCGCCGGCGGCCTCGCGCGGCAGCTCGCCGACGCCGGTGCGAGCGGCGGGGGAGCGCTGATCGCGGGCGCGGCCGCCGTCGTCGGTGTCACCGCGGCGGTCGGTGCGGGGCTCGGTCGGCTCGCCGCGCGCGAGGCCTCCGACCGCCCGCTCCTCGTCGTCGTGCTCGGCGTCGTCGTGGTCCTCGTCGCGCTCCGGGGCCTCTTCGGCTGACCGCCCCACCCCGCCAATCCCGTGAGTGCATGAAATAGTCGCGGCGGAGACCTCCGGCCGCGACTGTTTCATGCACTCAGCGGGTGGGGTCAGGCCGGGAGGCGGCCCGTCGTCGAGGCGAAGCCGAGCCACGTGTGGCGGTTGCCCGCCCAGCACCAGCCGACCTTCGGGGCGCCGCGGCGCTCGCGACCGTCGCGGCCCGTGCCGTTCGAGATCCACAGCGCCGGGGTGCGGGCGTCGAGACGGCCGTCGGGCTTGCGCAGGCGCGACCCGATGGTCATGTAGCAGAGGTTGCGCGTGAGGACGTTCGGCGCCTGGAGCGCCCAGTGGATGCCCTCGTGCAGCAGCATCGGCGTCCGGTCCCGGGCGGTGAGCTCGGGCAGCGCCTCGTCCGGCGACCAGTTCGCCAGGTCGTCGCCACGGTCCGGGCCCGCGACGACGTAGAGCGGTCCGTCGGGCACCTCGACGCCCTCGATCGGCGCGAAGCGGTCGACGTCCGTCATGTCGACGACGACGAAGCCCTCCTTCTCGCCGTCGCGCGCCGGGAGCCGCAGCAGGGGAGCGAGGGCCGACGGCGGCGCGAGCCGGGGGTCGACGACGAGCAGCGACCCGGCGGGTGCTGTGGCCGCGAGCCCGGTCGCGGCGGCACGGAGCGCGTCGGGCGCCAGGCCGGCGAGCTCGTGGACGCCGAGCGCGACGAGGCGCTCGGCCTGGGCGGAGACGTCGGGCAGGTCGGGGACGGTCGTCGCGGGGGCGGTCGGGTGCGGGGCGGCGGTGGTCGTCTCGGGCACGGGTCACCTCTCGGTCGGGGCGGTCGCGGGACTCAACGTTCTACACCGTACGGAAATTCCCGCCGTCGCCTCGCGGGGCCGCGGACGACGCACGCGCACCGCGCGGATCGGGGATGATCGGGGCATGAGATACGCAGAGCACGTCTCGGAGCTCGTCGGCGGTACCCCGCTCGTCCGGCTGTCCCGTGTCACCGAAGGCCTCAGCGCGACGATCCTCGCCAAGGTCGAGTACGTGAACCCCGGCGGCTCGGTGAAGGACCGCATCGCGCTGAAGATGGTCGAGGCCGCGGAGGCGTCAGGAGAGCTGGCGCCGGGCGGCACGATCGTCGAGCCCACGTCCGGCAACACCGGCGTCGGCCTCGCGCTCGTCGCGCAGCGCAAGGGGTACGACTGCGTGTTCGTCTGCCCGGACAAGGTGAGCCAGGACAAGCGCGACGTGCTGCGCGCGTACGGCGCGCGCGTCGTCGTGACGCCGACCGCCGTCGCGCCGGACCACCCGGACTCCTACTACTCGGTGTCGGACCGCCTCGTCCGCGAGATCCCCGGAGCGTGGAAGCCCAACCAGTACGCCAACCCGAACGGCCCGGCGTCGCACTACGAGTCCACCGGGCCGGAGGTCTGGGACGACACCGACGGGCGCGTGACGCACTTCGTCGCCGGCGTCGGGACGGGCGGCACGATCACCGGTACCGGCCGCTACCTCAAGGAGGTCTCGGCGGACCGCCCCGCGTCGGACGGCGGGCGCGTGCGCGTCGTCGGTGCCGACCCGGCGGGCTCGGTGTACTCCGGGGGCGACGGGCGCCCGTACCTCGTCGAGGGCGTGGGCGAGGACTTCTGGCCCGCCGCGTACGACCCCTCGGTCCCCGACGAGGTCATCGCCGTGTCGGACACGGACTCGTTCGCGATGACGCGGCGCCTCGCGCGCGAGGAGGGCCTGCTCGTCGGCGGGTCGTGCGGCATGGCGGTCGAGGCGACGCTGCGGCTCGCGCGCCGGCTCGAGGAGGAGGACCCGCAGGCCGCGGCCCGGGCCGTGATCGTGGTCCTGCTGCCCGACAGCGGGCGCGGCTACCTGTCGAAGATCTTCAACGACGCCTGGATGCGGTCGTACGGGTTCCTGCCCGACGAGGAGGGCGTCACCGCGGGCGACGTGCTGCGCGCCAAGGACGGTCGCCTGCCCGACCTCGTGCACACGCACCCGAGCGAGACCGTGCGCGACGCGATCGAGATCCTGCGCGAGTACGGCGTCTCCCAGATGCCCGTCGTCGGCGCGGAGCCGCCGGTGAAGAGCGGCGAGGTGGCGGGGTCGGTGAGCGAGCGCGCGCTGCTCGACGCCGTGTTCTCCGGCCGCGCGTCCCTCGCCGACCGGGTGGACCAGCACATGGAGCCCCGCTTCCCGCTCATCGGCGCGGGCGAGGGCGTCGAGGCGGTGCGCGCCGCGCTGCACGACGCCGACGCGCTGCTCGTCGTCGAGGACGGCGACCCGGTCGGCGTCCTCACGCGGCACGACCTCCTGGGGTTCGTCGCCGCGCGGTGAGCGGCGACCGCGGGACGGGCGTCGGTCGAGCGCCGGCGTCCATCTCGCTCGCCACGTAGCGGGCGCGGTGCCACCCGAGGTGCGGTGCCGACACGGGCTCCCCGTCGTCGAACGACGCGATCAGCAGGTGCGGGGTGGTGAGCTCGACCGACGCCTCGACCACGTCCTGCCAGGCGTCGTCGAACGGCGGCTCCACCGGGTGCCACTCCACGCGCAAGGGGACCGCGCCGGTGTGGAGCCCGGTCGTCATCGCGAGCGCGTCGGCGGGCCCGTGCTCGAGCAGGCCGTTCTCCCGGCCCTCCCTGCTGAGCTCGGGCCAGTCGCCGTCCTCCTCCCGGAGGTGGACGAACCCGTAGTGGACGTCGATGTCGCACGCGAAGAGCTCGATCACCGGCGCATCGTCGCGGGTGGCGGCCGCGTGGTCAAGACGCTGGAGCGCCGCCCTCCAGCCGTTCGCCCCGCGGCGCGCCCAGCGCGGCCAGTCCTGCGAGGACGGCCGCCACGTGGGTCTCGAAGCTGCGGTCGAGGTCGTCCGGGAGCCGGTAGCCGCCGCCGAGCTCGAGCGCGACGAAGCCGTGCAGGCTCGCGCGCACGGACCGGATCGCGTCGATCGTGCGGTCCTCGGGGAGGTCGAAGCCGCGCAGCACCGCGGCGACGACCTGGACGCTGCGGCTCGCCGCCGCGGAGAGCGTGGCGTCGGCGGGGTCGTCGGGGTCGGGCGCCACCTGGACGGCCGCGTACCGCCCGGGGTGTGCGCGCGCGTAGCGCCGGGTCGCGTGCGCGAGGGCGGCGACGGCGTCGGGTCCGGCGAGCCCGACCGTCGCGTCGGTGAGGGCCCGCGTGTAGTCCTCGACCGACACGACCGCGACCTCGCGCCGCAGGGCCGCGAGCGACCCGACGTGCTTGTACAGGCTCGGCGTCGCGACGCCCGCCTGTGCGGCGACCTTCGCGAGCGTGAGGTCGGCGAAGCCGGTCGGCCCGCCTGCGTCGACGAGGTCGACGGCGATCCGCACGACGGCGGCGTGCGAGAGCCCCGCCCTAGCCACGGGTGCCCTCCGACCCCGCGCGGCGCGCGCGGGCCGGGCGCGCCGCGTCGTCCGGCAGGTCGGCGAGGAACGCGAGCGTCGCGGCCACGACCTCCTCCGGCGCCTGGAGCTGGGGGTAGTGGCCCACCTCGGGCAGCACGAGGGTCGTCGCGCCGAGCGACTCCTGCGCCCACGCGGCCTCGGCCGCGGGGTCGGCGTAGTCGGGGTCGAGCGCGCCGAAGACCGCGAGCGCGGGCGCCTCGACGTGCGCGACGCGCGGCTCGACGACGCGGTGGTCGAGCTGGAGGGTGAGGTCCCGGAAGGAGCGCAGGCGCGCCGGCTCGGAGAGCTTGGCGCGGATCGCGGCCTGGTGCGCGGCGAGGCGCGCGGGCGTGCGGCCCTTGTTCAGCGAGCCGTAGAACGAGGACCAGAACGCGGCGCCCCAGGGCCGGGCGAGCGCGAGGCGGTACAGCACGCGCATCGCACGGAGCTTCGCGGGCGACGACGGCTCGCGGAGGAACCCGTCGAGGAGGACGAGCCCGCGCACGAGGTCGGGACGCTCGGCCGCGGCGATCACGGCGGCCGACGCCGCCATGGAGCTCCCGAGCAGGACGGCGGGGCCCGCGTCCAGGTGCTCGACGAGCGCGACGTAGTCGGACGCCGTCGCCTCGTCGCCGTGGGTCGAGAACGTGGTGTCGCTGTCGCCGTGGCCGCGCAGGTCCACGACGACCACGCGGTAGCCGGCGGCCACGAGGTGCGGGGCGACGTCGTCGTAGGTCGAGCGCAGGTCGCCCATGCCGGGCGAGGCGACGAGGAGGGGGCCGGTGCCCTCGTCGGTGTAGGCGAGGCGCCCCTCGGCCCGGGCGAGGTGGTGCACGGTGGACTGCTGGCTCGTGTTCATAGCCACGAGGCTAATGCAATTAGCCACAGCGCGCAAGAGGTCGGGTGCAGGACGCCCCGGCCGGCCCGGAGCGACCCGCGTAGGGTAGGGAGACCCGCGTCCGCGCGGGCATTCCTGCACCCGACGAGAGGCAACCTCGTGACCGACCAGCCCACCCTTCCGACCGCATCCGGATCCTTCGGCGACAAGCCGACGCTCACCTTCCCGGAGACGGACGCGCCCAGCGGCCTCCAGGTCGTCGTGCTCAGCGAGGGCGACGGCCCGGCCGTCACGTCGGGGCGCAACATCGTCGTGCACTACCTCGGGCAGACGTGGGGCGGCCACGTGTTCGACAACTCCTACGACCGCGGCGACACCATCGCCTTCCCCATCGGCGTCGGCGCCGTGATCGGCGGCTGGGACAAGGGCCTCGTCGGCCAGAACGTCGGCTCGCGCGTGCTGCTCTCGATCCCGCCGGAGCACGGCTACGGCCAGCGCGGCGTGCCGCAGGCCGGCATCGCGGGCACGGACACGCTCGTCTTCGTCGTGGACGTCGTCGACGTCCAGTGACACTCCCCGCTGAGTGCTGGGTAGCCGTCGCCGCCGAGCCGTCCTGACGACGAGCACCCAGCGCTCAGCGGCGCGTGGAGCGGGTGACGGTGAACCGCGGGCCGCGCGCGACCTGGGTCGTCGGCCCGACCGCCCGCTCCAGCGCCGGCCGGTAGCGCAGGTGCGAGTTCCACACGCACCACAGCTCCCCGCCCGGGCGCAGGACCCGCCCCGCCGTCGCGAACATGCGGTGCGCCGCGTCGGTGCGCAGGGCTGCGCCGTCGTGGAACGGCGGGTTGAGCAGCACGACGTCGGCGCTCGCGTCGGCCAGCGTCGCGCCCGCGTCGTCGCGCACGGTGCGCACGCGGTCGCCCACCTCGTTCTCCCGTGCCGTGAGCGCCGCCGACCGCACCGCCGCGTCGGAGCGGTCCGTCGCGACGACCTTCGCCTCCGGCCAGCGCCGGGCCGCCCACGTGGCGAGCAGGCCCGTCCCGCAACCGAGGTCGACGACGTCGAGCGGGCCCGCGCCCGACCCGCCGGGCGCCGGCCCGTCCGGGCCCGCGGCGCCGAGCTGCTCGAGCAGGAACCGCGTCCCGAGGTCCAGACCCGCCCCCGCGAAGGCCGCCCCGAACGCCGCGACCCGCAGCCCGACGTCGGGCAGGTCGGCCGTCACGGGGTAGGTGAACCCGCCGCGTGCGGGGCGCGGCGACGACGCGACGAGCACGCGCGACTTGCCGCGCGCGAGGCTCGCGCGCACGTCGGCGAACGACTCGCCGAGGACGTCGTTCATGGCACGCGTCATGTGCTTGACGCGCCCGCCTGCCAGCAGCACGACGCCCGGGTCGGCCTCGCGCGCGACGTGCTCCGCGACGTCGCGCAGCGCCGCGAGGCTGCGGGGCAGGCGGAGCAGCACAGCACGCGTCCCGGCGAGCAGCCCCGTCCCCAGACCGTGGCGCGCGTACGCGCCGGCCAGCCCGAGCGCCGCCGCGTTCGCGTCGAGCGCGGCCTCCGCGGTGCACGCGTCCTGGTGGACGCGCACCCTCGCAGCAGGACTGTCTCCCGATGCCGGCCCGTCCTCGGTCGACGCCGTGGCGGTGAGCAGCGCGGCGCCGAGCGTGAGAGCCCCGTACCGGTCGTCGACGACCGCCACGGCCTCCGGCCCGGTACCCGCGAGCCTCGGTGCCGCCTCGTCGAGCAGGAGGTCGAGCAGCAGCCGGTCGACGGGGTCCACGGCGACCGGGGCGTCCTCGCGGTCCGGGCCGGTGTGGTCGGTGCGCAGGCGCGCGAGCAGCGCGGCGAGGTCGGGCGGGGAGGTCGTCACCGGTCCAGTCTCCCCGACGGCACGCCGCTCCCCGCCCGGTCACCCCGGCGACGTCGCTCCACCGAACCTCACCCGGCGTCGCCGTGCCGTGAGCCGCCGCGGGCGCTACTGTGCGGTTCCCGGACAGCGAGGAGGCACCCGTGGACGTCCCGCGAACCCTGGCCGAGTCCCGCGCGGCGGGGCGCGCCCTGCGCGACCGGGTGCCGCGCCGCACCCAGGGGGCGCTGCTGCTCCCGGAGCGCGACCCGGTCGCCATCATCGAGGAGCAGAACCGCGACCGGCTCCAGGACCTCGTCCCGCTGCGGGTCGGCCGGATGCTCGAGTCGCCGTTCGCGTTCTACCGCGGCACGGCGGCCACGATGGCGCACGACCTGCGCGACGGTCCGCGCACCGGCGTGCACGTCGTGGCGTGCGGGGACGCCCACGTCTCCAACTTCGGCCTCTTCGCGTCGCCCGAGCGCCGGGTCCTGTTCGACCTCAACGACTTCGACGAGGCGTCCGACGCGCCGTGGGAGTGGGACGTCAAGCGCCTCGCCGCGAGCATGTACGTGGGGGGACGGGACAAGGGCATGTCGGAGGAGCAGTGCCGCGAGGCCGCGCGCAGCGCGGCGCGGGGCTACCGGGAGGCGCTCGGCGCCGCGTACGACCGCAGCGCGTTGGACCGGTACGCCTTCCAGGTCGACGCGGAGCTCATCGAGCCGCTCCTGCTCAAGGAGGGGCGGCTGGAGCTGAAGCGCACCCTGAAGAAGGCCCGCCGTCGCACGTCGGAGCAGGTGGTCCAGAAGATCACGGCGCTGTCCGCCGACGGGCGGACCCGGATCGTCGACCAGCCGCCCGTCACGCAGCACGTGGACACGGCGAGCCTGGACGAGCTCACGACCCTGTTCGAGGCGTACCGCGAGCCGCTGCGCGCGGACGCGCGGCTGCTGCTGAGCCAGTTCACGGTCGTCGACTTCGTGCTGCGCGTGGTGGGTGTCGGCAGCGTGGGCACCCGCTGCTACATCGTGCTGCTCGAGGGGCCCGCGGGGGAACCGCTCGTGCTCCAGGTGAAGGAGGCGACGAGGTCCGTGCTGGCGACCTACGGCGGGATGGTCGACGCGCTCCCCTCGGGTCTGGTGCCGGCC
The DNA here is from genome assembly GCF_001647255.1 of Cellulosimicrobium sp. I38E. NCBI lineage: Bacteria > Bacillati > Actinomycetota > Actinomycetes > Micrococcales > Promicromonosporaceae > Cellulosimicrobium > Cellulosimicrobium sp. I38E. The sequence continues at coordinate 64,147 of NZ_LUAZ01000013.1, read as the reverse complement.
GGGAGCGTGCCGGCCCAGGGACGACGCGTCGTCGCCGCCCAGCGGATCCTCCAGGCGCAGTCGGACCCGTTCCTCGGCTGGACCACGGTCGAGGCTCCGGACCGCACGGGGAGGCCCCGCGTCGACTTCTTCTGGCGGCAGTTCCGCGACATGAAGGGGTCGGTCGAGCTCGACCGGCTCTCCGCGGCGCAGTTCGTGCGGTACGGCGAGCTCTGCGGGCGCGTGCTCGCGCGCGCGCACAGCCAGTCGCCCGGCACCCGCGTGGCCCACGGGTACCTCGGCCGCTCCGATGCGTTCGACGACGCGATCGCGCGCTGGTCGTGCGCGTACGCGGACGTCGTCGAGCAGGACTTCGCCGCGCTCGAGGCGGCCGTCGCGAGCGGGCGGCTGCCCGCGGAGCGGGGCACCTGAGACGACGCGCCCGACCGTAGGCTGAGCGCCATGACGGACGACGCCGGGCTGCCCGGCCCCGAGAACCCCGCGCCCTCCGACGCGCCGCGCGGGACGGCGCGCGTGGCGGTCGAGTACTGCACGCAGTGCCGGTGGCTCCTGCGCGCGGCGTGGGTCGCCCAGGAGCTGCTCCAGACGTTCCGCACGCGGCTCGGCGAGGTCGCCCTGGTGCCGGGGACGGACGGCGTCTTCCGCGTCACGCTCGACGCCGGCGACGGACCCGTGCTCCTGTGGGACCGCAAGACCGACGGCGGGTTCCCCGAGATCCCGGACCTCAAGCGGCGCGTGCGCGACGCCGTCGCCCCGGACCTGGCGCTCGGGCACACCGACCGGGCCGCCGCCCGGTCAGGAGCCGGCGGCGAGGCGCCGGCCGAGGGCTGAGACTCAGCCCTTCTTGGCGCGCGCGGCGGCGAGCCGCTCCTCCTCGGCGCGGACCTTCTTCTGCACCTCGCGCTCGGTCGCGAGCCACGCGGGCGGGTCCTGGCGCAGCGCGTCGATCTCCTCCGTCGTGAGCGGCTCGGTGAGGCCGCCGCGGGTGAGGCCGGAGATCGAGACGCCCAGGCGACCCGCGACGACGGGGCGCGGGTGGGGGCCGTTGCGGCGCAGGTCCGCGAGCCACTCCGGCGGGTTCTTCTCGAGCTCCTCGAGCTGGGCCCGCGTGATCGTGCCCTCCTGGAACTCCGGCGGCGTGGCGGGCAGGTACACCCCGAGCTTCTTCGCCGCGGTGGCGGGCTTCATGGTCTGCGCGGACTGCTTGGGGGTCATGGGCTCCAGGGTAGTCGGCCGGTCGGCCTCCGGCGGCGCGCCTAGGCTGGTCGGGTGGACGACGACGCGGGCACGGCCCCCGAGGTGACGAACGGCGCGACCCCCGACGACGGCGGGGTGCGGCGGTTCCGGCTCGCGTACGTGCCGGGCGCGACACCGGCGAAGTGGGTGCGCACGTGGCGCGAACGCCTCGCCGACGTGCCGCTCGACCTCGTGGCCGTCGCGGCGGACGACGCCGAGCGTGCCCTGCGCGACGACGAGGCGGACGCCGCGATCCTCCGCCTGCCGGTCGACCGCGACGTGCTCAGCGCGATCCGGCTCTACGAGGAGGCGCCGGTCGTGCTCGTCTCCCGCGACCACCTGCTCGCCGCGCTCGAGCCCGAGGAGCCGGTCGCGCTCGCGGACCTCGCCGACGACGTGCTGCTGCGGCCGCTCGACGACGTCGTGCCGTGGGCGGGCGAGCCCGGCGCCGCGGACGACGCCCCGGAGCCCCCGGGCCGGCCGGCCGTCGAGCGTCCGGCGACGACGGGCGACGCCGTCGTGCTCGTCGCGGCGAACGTCGGGGTGGCGGTCGTGCCGCAGTCGCTCGCGCGCCTGCACCACCGCAAGGACGTGACGTACCGGCGCCTCGACGACGCGCCGACCGCACCGGTGGCGCTCGCGTGGGTGACCGACCGCGACGACGAGCTGGTCGAGGAGATGGTCGGCATCGTGCGGGGCCGCACGGTCAACAGCTCGCGCGGCCGGCGCGCCGGGTCCGTGCCCGAGGAGGCCGCGACGCCCCGCGCGCAGAGCGGGCGCGGCGGCGCCGGAGGGCAGGGTGGACGCGGCGGGTCGGGGCGCGGGGGAGCAGCCGGTGGGCGCTCCGGCGGAGCGAAGCAGGGGCGTGGCGGGGTCCAGAAGGGCCGTGGCTCCCGCGGGCGCGGCGGGAAGCGGCGGTGACGGCGCGGTCCGGGGCTCGCGCGACGACGGACCCGCTGCCGTCGGGGCCCAGAGGTGACGGCTCGCTCGAGCTCGTGCTGCTCGACGCCGTGCCCGCCGACGAGCGCGACGTCCTCCTCGCGGCGGCGCTCGCGCTGCGGCTCGGCCCCGGCCAGGACGCGTTCGTCCCGCCCGCCACCGACGTGGTGGACGCGGCCCGGGCCGACCCCGACCGGCACCTCCTGGTCGCGCGCGCGGCGTCGGGCGACGTCGTCGCGCTCGGGGTGCTGCACCCGGGCGGCGCGCCCGCGGAGGTCGTGGCGTTGCTCGGCGGCGTCGGAGCGGACGACGTGGTGCTCTTCCGCGGCTTCCTCGTCGACGTCGCGTCGCAGGGTGCGGGGGTCGGCACGCGCGTGACGTCGCTGCTCCCGGGAGCGGTCGCGGAGCTGGCGCGCGTGCGCCGTCGGGCCGCCCCGTACGCCGCGCTGGTCCTCACGGTCAACGAGCGCAACGCCGCGGGACGCCGCGCCTACGCGCGCGCGGGCCTGACGGACCGTGGCGCCTACCTCGGCGGGGGCGCCGGCCCGCAGCGCGTCCTGGCGAGGCCTCTCGATAGGTCTTGACTTATATAAGCGTGACGTGAAACATGGTGGCCATGGAAGCGTTCGACGTCCTCGGCGACCCGGTGCGGCGGCGGATCCTCGAGCATCTCGCCCGGGGCGAGCGTCCGGCGGGGGAGCTCGCCGCGCTCGTGGGCGAGGAGTTTGGGATCAGCCAGCCGGCCGTGTCCCAGCACCTCAAGGTGCTGCGGACGAGCGGCTTCGCGACCGTGCGGCCCGAGGGGACCCGGCGCGTCTACGCGCTCGACCCCGCGGCGCTCGACGAGGTCGAGGACTGGGCGGCGGGCCTGCGCCGGTTCTGGGAGCAGCGGCTCGACGCGCTCGGCACCGAGCTCGCTCGCGGTGCCCGCGAGCGGCGCCGCGCCGCGGCCGCCGACGAGGGCGCCGGACGCCCGACCGACACCACCAGGAGGACAGCATGAAGGACTTCATCGCCGAGCTCGAGGCCGCGCGGCGCTCCGTCGGGACGGGGGCGCTCCCCGCGGGCGAGGCCCGCGTGCTCACCATCGAGCGGACCTACCCTGCCGACGTCGAGGACGTGTGGGACGCCGTCACCGACCCCGAGCGCATCCCGCGCTGGTTCCTCCCGGTCACGGGCGAGTTCCGGGTCGGCGGCACGTACCAGGTCGAGGGGAACGCGGGCGGCGAGATCCGCGCGTGCGACGCGCCGACCCTCCTCCGGCTCACCTGGGTCATGGGCCCGCCGACGCCGGAGGACTCGTCGGTCGTCGAGCTCCGCCTCGCGCCCGCGCCCGACGGCGGCACGACCCTCACGCTCGAGCACACCGCCGTCGTGCCGCCGGAGATGTGGGACGTGTACGGCCCGGGCGCCGTCGGCGTCGGCTGGGACGGAGCGCTGCTGGGCCTCGGGCTGCACCTCGGCGGCGCCGGGCCGCTCGACCCCGAGGAGGTCCTCGCGAGCCCCGAGCTGCGCGCGTTCAACGTCGCGAGCAGCGAGGCGTGGGGAGCGGCGCTCGCGGAGGCGGACGGCTTGGGCGCGGACGACGTCGCCGCACGCGTCGCCGCCACGACCGCGTTCTACGTCCCGGCCGACGACACCCCCGACGCGCGGTAGGTCCGGCTCCGGGGGGAGGCCCGGCGGCGGACATCCCCCGTGGGGCGGATGTTCACCTGCCGTTCACCCGCCTTACCCTCGTGCGATGACTCCGCCCGATTCGTCCCGTCCCTCGACCCTGCTCGACCGCTCCGACGCGTCCCTCGGCACCTCGCCCGGCGCGATGCCCGGCGCGGCCCCGCGCCCGCTGCCGGAGGAGCCCGCGGGCGCGTCGTCCCAGGCCGCGGGCCAGGTGCTCGTCGCGGTGTCGTGGCTGGTCGGGGCGGCGCTCGTCGTGCTGGTCGCACGCCTGCTGCGCGGTCCGAGCGAGGCGCTCTACCTCGCGATCACGGCGCGGACCGCCGAGCTCCCGGGGTCGGGGCTCGTCGCGGAGGGCGGGGTGCTCGTGCTCCTCGGGTTGTGCGCGGTCGTCGCGTGGCGGTCGCGGCGCGCGGGCGCGTCCGCCGTCGCGACGACGTTGGTCGCCGGGGTGGGCGCCGTCGCGGCCTACGCGGCGAGCGAGGCCGTGAAGTCCCTGGTCCGCCAGCCGCGGGGGTGCTGGGAGCTCGTCGAGGTCGCGCACTGCCCCGCGGCCGGGGACTGGTCGTTCCCCAGCAACCACACCGCCATCGCGTTCGCCCTCGCGACGGCGGTCGTCCTGGCCGGTGCGCCCGCCGTGCGCGTCCCCGGGGCGGTGCCCGCCCGGCACGCCTACCGGTCGCCGCTGCGCGAGATCGCGGTGTGGGTCGTGCTGCCCGTGGCGCTCGCCGTCGCGGTCGCCACGGCGCGGGTCGCCGAGGGCGTGCACTTCTCGCACGACGTCGTCGCGGGCGCGGCCGTCGGCGTCGCCGTGGTCGTCGCGGCGGTGACGGTCCTCGCCGGACCGGCGACGGTCGCGGTCACCGCGGCGTGCCGCGTGGAAGGCGTCCGCCGCGTCCTGCTGGCGCGGCCCGCCTGACGGGCCTCAGCGACGGCGTCGGGCGCGGGCGATCCCCGCGATCCCCAGGATCACCGCGGCGGCGAGCAGCACGGTGCCGAGCGCGGCCTGCAGCAGGTCGACCGACGGCCCGACGGCGAACGTGCCGCCCGCCGTCGTGCCCTCCGACCGGCACGTGAGGGTCACGGTGCCCGCGTCGCTCGTGAACGAGGACTGCGCGCGCCAGTGCCGGGGGACGAGGACGTCCTGCTGCGACATCGAGACGCGGAGCCCGACGTCCTCCCCGTCGGGTCCGGTGCCCTCGCACCGGACCTCGCTCCAGGCGGCGCCCGTGTCGGCGTAGACGGTGTGGTCGCCCGCGGCGAGCTCGACGCGGGCCGTCTCGCCGAACGGCGTCGCGGCCTGGACACGGAAGCCCGGGAGCACCCACAGCCACACCACGCCCAGCAGGCACGCGACCGCGAGCACCAGGGGAACGAGGCCGGGGCGGGGGCCGGTTCTTCGTCCGGTCATGCGGGCACCGTACCGGCACGGCCCCCGGGGGGTGGTCAGCGCGGCGCGGTGACGAAGACGTCGAACAGCTCCGGGTGGTGGGCGTGCACGAGCACGGCGAACACCACGACGTCGAACAGCAGGTGCACCGCGACGACGTACGTGAGCGACTTGCTCCACGAGAAGATCCAGCCCTGGACCAGGGCGAACGGGACGGTGAGGAGCGGCCCCCACTCGCGGTACCCGAGCTCCCACAGGAACGACACGAACACCGCCGCCTGGAGCAGGTTCGCCGTCCACAGGCCGAAGTGCTCGCGGTACAGCGCGAACACGACGCACACGAAGAACAGCTCGTCCCAGATGCCCACCGCGTTGACGCCCACGAACAGGCGCGCGATCTCCTGCCCGCCCGTGATCTCCGGCCAGTTGAGGTACGCGCCCGACCCGATGAAGTAGAACGGCAGGATCAGGTACCCCGCGACGACGACCACGACGAGGTACACGACCTGTCCCCGGGTCCAGCGCCGCCCGGTGGCGACGGGGAACCGGATGACGTCCTCGCGGAAGACGAACCGCGAGAGGGCCCACGGCACGAGCACGGCGAGGGACAGGACGACGGCGAAGCGCACCATCCCGGCGTCCGACAGGTCCGCCTCGAGCGAGATCGTCGAGATGATCACCATGCCGGTCGCGACGAGCGCGAGGTCGCGCCCGAGGCGGCGGTCCACGGCGAGCCCCAGCGCCACACCGAGCACGAGCGGCACGTACCCGAGCGGGCGCACGTGCACCGCGAACAGGAGCACCGCAGAGCCGGACACGAGCACCGCGGCGAGCAGCCGCAGCGGCGAGCCGACCGCCCAGGGCGGTCGGGCGGCGTCGGGCAGGGGAGCGAGGGCCGGTGACGTCACCCGCCCACGGTGCCATGATGCGAGGCGTGGAGCGAGGGCCCGAGCGGCAGCCGGACCGGCGCGGCGAGCTCGACGCGGTGCGCGCCCTCGTCGTCGTGGGGCTCGTGCTGTTCCACGCCGCGCTCGTGTTCGACACGCGTGACGACTTCTACGTGAAGAACGCCGAGACGACCGAGCTGACGACGTTCGTCGTCGCGCCCGTCGTGGTGTGCGCGATGCCGCTGCTGTTCGCGATCGCGGGGATCGGCGCGTGGCACTCGCTCCGGTCGCGCGGACCCGGCGGGTTCGTCCGGGAGCGGCTGCTCCGCATCGGCGTCCCGCTGCTCGTCGCCCTCGTCCTGCTCCTACCCGTCCCGCAGTTCCTGCGCGCCCGCGCCGAGGGCACGTGGACCGGCTCGTACCTCGCGTTCTGGCTGCGGTTCTTCGACGTGCGTTTCCAGCCCGGGGACGTCCCGTTCGTCCTCGACGGCGAGCACTTCGAGACGGGGCACCTGTGGTTCCTCGTGCTGCTGCTCACCTGGGCGCTCGTGCTCGCCGCGCTCGTGCGCCTCGTGCCCGACGACGTCGCGCGCCGGGCGCGCGGGCGGCTCGCCCGGGCGGTGGGGGCGCGGGGCGCGGTGCTCGCGCCCGCGGTGGTCGTCGGCGTCGTGTGCGCGGCGCACGAGCTCGAGGAGGGCTTCGCCGCGTGGAGCCGCTGGGGGTACCTGCTGTTCTTCCTCGGCGGCTTCGTGCTGGCGTCCGACGCGCGGTTCCGGTCGGCGGTGCGCCGGGATGCGGCCCTCGCCGGGCTGGTCGGGCTGGGCGCGTTCGCGGTGGGCATGGTGCTGTTCCTCGGACCCGCCGGCGAGGTCGACGCGTTCACGGGTCGCGAGGCCGGTGCGGTCGTGTTCCGGTTCCTCTACGGCGTCGCGGGGTGGTGCTGGGTGGTCGGGCTGCTCGGTCTCCTGGACCGGTGGGGCGCGCGCCGACGCACGGCGGCCGCCGCTCCTGCGGCCGAGGTGGCCCTGGGCGCGACGAGCACCTCCCGGGGAGCCGCCGTCGCGGTCCGTCCGTGGCGGGGTCGGGCCTGGGCCTACCTCGGTGCGGCGGTGCTGCCGCTGTACGTGCTGCACCAGCCGGTCGTGGTCGCGGTCGCGTACCCGGTCGTGGGGTGGGAGCTTCCCGCCCCGGCGAAGTACGTGGTGATCGTCGTGGCCTCGCTCGGCGCGCTGCTCGCGGTCTACGACCTGCTGGTACGGCGCACGCGCGTCACCCGGGTGCTGCTCGGGATGCGGGCCTGAGCCCGTCAGAGCTCCTCGTACACCGCGGGGTCCTGGTCGTTCGTGCGTCCGTCCGGACGCGCGAGCCCCGTGAGGGCGTTCATCTCGTGGGTCGTGAGCTCGAACGAGAAGACGTCGAGGTTCTCGCGCTGGCGCTCGGGCGTCGACGCCTTGGGCAGCGGCACGACGCCGAGCTGCACGTGCCAGCGCAGGATCGCCTGGACGGGGGAGACGCCGTGCGCCGCAGCCACCGCCGTGACGGCGGGGTCGCGCAGGAGGTCGCTCGCGCGGCCGATCGGGCTCCACGCCTCGGTGAGGATCCCGCGCTCGGCGTCGGCGGCACGTTGCGCCGCCTGCGGGAAGTACGGGTGCAGCTCGACCTGGTTCACGACCGGGGTCACGCCCGTCGCGGCGATCACCGCGTCGAGGTGCTCGGGCAGGAAGTTCGAGACGCCCACGTGGCGGACCAGCCCGCGCTCGCGGCACTCGACGAGCGCCTCGTACGCCTCGACGTACCGCCCGACGCGCGGGTTCGGCCAGTGGATCAGGTACAGGTCGATGCGTTCGAGACCGGTGCGCAGGAGCGACTCCTCGACGGTGCGGACCGCGTCGTCGTGGGCCTGGTGGCGACCGGGGAGCTTGGACGTGACGATCACGTCGTCGCGCGGGACGTCCGCACGGCGGACGGCCGCACCCACGGCACCCTCGTTCTCGTAGCTGAACGCCGAGTCGATCAGCCGGTAGCCCGCGTCGATCGCGCGCGCGACCGTCTCCGCGCCCTCCTCGCCGTTGAGGCGGTAGGTGCCGAAGCCGATCGCGGGGATCGTCGTGCCGTCCTGGGCGCTGAGGGTGGGGATCGTCATGGGCCCCATGGTGCGTCGGGCCCGGTGCGGCACGCACCCCGGCGGGACGGGGGCGCCGGGGCCGTCGCGCGGGCGAGGGACGAGGAGCGGCCCCCGATCCGCGGGGATCAGGGGCCGCTCCTCTTCTCTCGGCGGGTGCTACGCGGCGCTCGGGAAGGGGACTCCCGTGGTCGCGTGGCAGCGGTATCCGTTCGGGTTCTTGTCGAGGTACTGCTGGTGGTAGTCCTCGGCGTAGTAGAACGGGCCGGCCTCGGCCGCGGGGCGCATCTCGGTCGTCACGGGGTCGTAGCCCTTGGCCTCGAGCACCGCCGAGTAGCGCGCCGCGGTGTCGCGGACCGCCTGCTCCTGCTCCGGCGTCGTCCAGTAGACGGCGGACCGGTACTGGGTGCCGACGTCGTTGCCCTGGCGGTAGCCCTGCGTCGGGTCGTGGCGCTCCCAGAAGATCTTGAGGAGCTCCTCCTCGGAGACCTTCGTGGGGTCGTACGCGACGAGCGCCGTCTCGGTGTGGCCGGTGCGCGCGGTGCACGCCTCCTCGTAGGTGGGGTTCGGCGTCGTGCCGCCCATGTACCCGACGGCGGTGCTCACCACCCCGGGGACCTGCCAGAAGATCTCCTCGGCGCCCCAGAAGCAGCCCATCGCGAGGTAGAGCACGCGCGTGCCCTCGGGCCACGGACCGGTGATCGACGTGCCGAGCACGGTGTGGGGACGCGGGGTCTGCAGCACGGGCGACTGGCGCCCGGGCAGCGCGTCCTCGGGGGCGATCATCGTCGTCTTGCCGGACGAGCCGAAGATCGCGTCGAAGATCGAGTTCATCGCTTACCTCCTGAAGTACCGGACGACCGGGGCGCTGGCCCACGACGCATCGTCCTGGCACGGGGTAGAACGCCGCGGGGGCGGCGGGTGTTCCGGGCCGACGCCGGCCCTCCGCGAGCCGGGCGGGCGCACGGCACGAGCCTCTCACGGGACGATCGAGTCGATGTAGCCGCCGTCGACGCGCACGGCCGCACCCGTCGTCGCCGACGCGAGCGGCGACGCGAGGTAGGCGACCAGGTGCGCGATCTCCTCCGGCTCGATGAGGCGCTGGAGCAGCGACTGCGGGCGGTGCTCGCGCATGAACACGCGCTGCGCCTCGTCCCACGGCAGGTCGTCGCCGACGAGCTCGCGCGCGAACGCCTCGACCCCGCCCGTGTGCGTGGGGCCCGCGAGCACGCTGTTCACCGTGACGCCCGTGCCCGCCGCCGCCTTGGCGAACCCGCGCGAGACGCCGAGCAGCGCCGTCTTGCTCACGCCGTAGTGGATCATCTCGGCCGGGATCACGACCGCCGAGTCGCTCCCGACGAACTGCACCCGGCCCCAGCCGCGCTCGACCATCCCCGGCAGGTAGGCGCGCGTGAGCCGCACGCCCGCGAGGACGTTCACCTCGAAGTAGCGGCGCCACGTGGCGTCGTCGATCGCGAGCGGGTCCTCGCTCGAGAAGATCCCGAGGTTGTTCACCAGGACGTCGACGTGTGGCACGGCGTCGAGCACCGCCGCCGTGCCCTCGTCGGTCGCGAGGTCGGCCGCCACACCGAGCACGTCGGCCCCGGGCACGTGCTCGCGGACGTCGTCGGCAGCCCGCTGCGACGTCTCCTCCGAGCGCCCGTTGACGACGACCGCCGCCCCGCACCCCGCGAGGGCGCGGGCGATCGCGAGGCCGATGCCCTGCGCCGAGCCGGTGACGAGCGCCCTGCGCCCGCCGAGGTCGATCTCCATGCGTGCTCCCTCCGCGCCGGGCGACGCGCGCCGCCCCACCCACCGTCCCGCGCGACGACGCCCGTCGCCACCGCGGCCGAGCAGGCGGTGCGCCGTAGGCTGGCCAGGTGACCACCTCGAGCGAGCACCCCGACTGGACCACCACCGGCTTCTCCACGCGTGCGATCCACGCGGGCCAGGACCCGGACGCGACGACCGGCGCCGTCGTGCCGCCGATCCACCAGGTCTCGACGTACAAGCAGGACGGCGTCGGAGGACTGCGCGGCGGCTACGAGTACTCGCGCTCCGCGAACCCCACGCGCACCGCGCTCGAGGAGGCGCTCGCGGCGGCGGAGTCCGGCGGCCTGCGCCCGACGGCGGACGGCTCGCCCGCCGCGCGCGGGTTCGCGTTCGCCTCCGGGCTCGCCGCCGAGGACACGCTGCTGCGCGCCGTCGTGCGTCCCGGGGACCACGTGATCGTGCCCGACGACGCGTACGGCGGCACGTACCGGCTCATCGCCCGGGTGTTCGGGCCGTGGGGCGTGGAGCACACGCCCGTCGACCTCACGGACGTCGAGGCCGTCAGGGCCGCGGTGCGCCCCGAGACGCGTGTCGTGTGGGTCGAGACACCGACCAACCCGCTGCTCGGGGTCTCCGACATCGCGGCGCTCGCGGGCGTCGCGCACGACGCCGGCGCGCTGCTCGTCGTCGACAACACCTTCGCGACCCCGTACCTCCAGCAGCCGCTCGCGCTGGGCGCGGACGTCGTCGTGCACTCGACGACCAAGTACGTCGGGGGGCACAGCGACGTCGTCGGAGGAGCGCTCGTCGTGGCGTCGGGCGCGCAGCTCCCGGGCGGGCTCGCGTCGCCCGCGAGCGGGACCGACGTCGCCGGCGCGGTCGGGTTCCACCAGAACGCGTCGGGCGCCGTCGCCGGGCCGTTCGACGCGTGGCTCACGCTGCGCGGTCTCAAGACCCTCGCGGTGCGCATGGACCGCCACCAGGCGAACGCCGCGGCCGTCGCCGACTTCCTCGCCGCCCACCCCGCGGTCACCGAGGTGATCTACCCCGGCCTCGCCTCGCACCCCGGGCACGAGCTCGCGGCGCGGCAGATGAGCGGGTTCGGCGGCATGGTGTCGTTCCGCGCGGGCAGCGAGGCGAAGGCGCTCGACGTGTGCGCCCGGACCCAGGTCTTCACGCTCGCGGAGTCGCTCGGCGGCGTCGAGTCGCTCATCGAGCACCCGGGCCGCATGACGCACGGCTCGGTCGCCGGGACGGCGCTCGAGGTCCCCGACGACCTCGTCCGCCTCTCCGTGGGCATCGAGGACGTCGAGGACCTCGTCGCGGACCTCACGCAGGCGCTGGCCTAGCCCGGGGCCCTCGCCGCGCCGTGGGGAGATCCTGCGCACACCCGGGCGCGTCGCGGGCGCTCGTCGGCGCGCGGGGCGGGCCGCTCGCCTAGTGTTGCGCTGTGAGCGCGCAGGCCGACCAGCACAGGACCCCCGACCCGCTTCCTCCCGGGCGACCCGGAGCGGCGGCGGTGCCCGACTCGGTGCGCTCGGCCGCCGCCTGGTCGTGGCGGCTCCTGCTCATCGGCCTGACGATCGCGGCGGGCCTGTGGCTCGTCACGCAGCTCAAGGTGATCGTCGTCCCCATCGCGGTGGCGCTCCTGCTCACCGTGCTGCTCACGCCGGTCCAGCGCTTCTTCCGCCGTCATCTGCGCATGTCCCGCGGCCTCGCGTCCGGTGCGGCGCTCATCGCGCTCATCGTCGTCGTCGCGGGGCTCGTGGCGATCGCGGGGCAGCAGATCGTCAGCGGCTTCCAGGACCTGCGCGACCAGGCGGTCGAGGGCTTCGAGCAGTTCACCGCGTGGCTCGCCGACGGCCCGCTCGGCCTGGACTCGACGACGATCTCGCACTGGCTCGACCAGGCCGGGACCGCGGTCTCGGAGAACCAGGACTCGATCGTCTCCGGTGCGCTCGGCGCGGCCACGACGATCGGCCACGTGGTCGCGGGCGCGCTCATCGCGCTGTTCTGCACGTTCTTCTTCCTGCTCGACGGGCGCACGATCTGGTCCTGGGTGGTCGGGCTGCTTCCCCTGCGCGCCCGCGACAACGTCCACCAGGCGGGTCGCCGCGGCATCGTCACGCTCGCCGCGTACACGCGCACGCAGATCCTCGTGGCGGCGGTCGACGCCGTCGGCATCGGGATCGGTGCCGCGTTCTTCGTCCCGTCGCTCGCGCTGCCGCTGGGCATCCTCGTGTTCGTCGGGTCGTTCATCCCGATCGTCGGTGCCATCGTCACCGGGTCCATCGCGGTGCTCGTCGTGCTCGTCGCGCAGGGCTGGGTCCAGGCGCTGGTCATGCTCGGCATCGTGCTGCTCGTCCAGCAGATCGAGGGCCACATCCTCCAGCCGTTCCTCATGGGCCACGCCGTGTCGCTGCACCCGGTCGCGGTGCTGCTCGTCGTCGCGGCGGGCAGCTTCGCCGCGGGCATCGTCGGCGCGCTGTTCGCCGTCCCGATCGCCGCGGTCCTCAACACCGTCGTCCTCTACCTGCACGGGCACGACAAGTTCCCCGAGCTCGGGACGGACGACCGCGTCGTGGTGCGGGGGAGCCCGCAACCGCCGGTCATCGCGCGCGCGGAGGCGGACCTCGAGGACGTGGGCGCGCGCCGTCGGACCCGCGCGGGCGCCGGGGAGGACTCCGCCGTCGTCGACCCGCAGGACGCCGGCCCCGTGGAGGACGCGCCCGGGGAGACGCGGTGACGTCAGGACCGCTGTCGGTCACGCTCGACGACGTCCGCGACGCAGCGCGCCTGCTCGACGGCGTCGCGTACCGCACCCCGGTGCAGACGACGCGCGCCATCAGCGAGGCCGCGGGCGTCCGGGTGCTGCTCAAGTGCGAGAACCTCCAGCGCGCGGGGTCGTTCAAGGTGCGCGGCGCGTACGTGCGCATGGCGCGCCTGAGCGACGACGAGAAGGCCCGCGGCGTCGTCGCGGCGAGCGCCGGCAACCACGCGCAGGGCGTCGCGTTCGCGGCCGGTCTGCTCGGCATCCGGGCCGTCGTGTACATGCCGGTCGACGCCGCGCTGCCCAAGGTCGCGGCGACGCGCCAGTACGGCGCCGAGGTCCGGCTCGTCGGCGCGGACGTGGACGAGACCCTCGCCGCCGCCCGCGCCGAGGCCGACCGTACGGGCGCCGTGTTCATCCACCCGTTCGACCACCCCGACGTCGTCGCCGGTCAGGCGACGATCGCGCTGGAGATCCTCGAGCAGGTGCCGGACGTCCGGACCGTGATCGCGCCGCTCGGCGGCGGCGGGCTCGTCGCGGGACTCGCCGGGGCGTTCGCACAGACGGCGCCGCACGTACGCGTGATCGGCGTGCAGGCGGAGCGCGCCGCTGCCTACCCCGGCTCGCTCGCCGCGGGGGAGCCGACGACGGCGCGGCTCGCCGCGACGATGGCCGACGGCATCGCGGTCGGGACGCCCGGGCACGTGCCGTTCGGGATCCTGGCCCAGCACGGCGTCGAGGTCCGCACGGTGACCGAGGAGGAGATCTCCCGGTCGCTGCTCATGGTCGCCGAGCGCGCCAAGCTGCTCGTCGAGCCCGCGGGGGCCACCGGCGTGGCCGCGCTCCTGTCCGGGACGGCCGCGGTCGACGCGGGTGCGGCGGACCCGGTCGAGGGACCGGTCGTCGTCGTCCTGTCCGGGGGGAACATCGACCCGCTCGTGCTGCTGCGGGTCGTGCGGCACGGCCTCGCGGCGGCCGGCCGGTACATCCAGCTCCAGGTGCTGCTCGACGACCGCCCCGGCGCCCTCGCGCGCATGCTCGAGGTCATCGCGACCAAGCGCGGCAACATCATGCACATCGACCACGACCGCACCGACGTGGGCCTCGCGATCGGCGAGGCGTGGGTGCGCATGCAGGTGGAGACCAAGGGGCCGGAGCACTGCGACGAGCTCGTCGCGCACCTGCGCTCCGAGGGCTACCGCGTCGAGCGCAGCGACGGCGGGTCGCCCGGCCTCTGACGACGACGGCCCGGCACCTCCGCAGAGGGGCCGGGCCGTCGGAGCGTCCGCGGGTGGCGCGTCAGCCCTCGAAGGGCTTCGCGGCGACGATCTTCACGGCGATCTCGTTGCCGTTGGGCGCGGTGTAGCTCGTCTCGTCACCGACGGTCTTGCCGTCGATCGCGGCACCGAGCGGCGACGTCGGCGAGTACACGTCGAGGTCGGTCGTGCCGGCGATCTCGCGCGAGCCGAGGAGGAACGTCATCTCGTCGCCCGCGACGACCGCGGTGACGACCATGCCGGCCTCGACCATGCCGTCGTCCGGCGGGGTCCCGACCTGCACGTTGCGCAGCTTCTCGGTGAGCTCGCGGATGCGGGCCTCGTTCTTGGCCTGCTCCTCACGCGCGGCGTGGTAGCCGCCGTTCTCCTTGAGGTCGCCCTCGTCACGCGCGGCGGCGATGCGCTCCGCGATCTCGGTACGGCCCTCGCCGGACAGGTGGGCGAGCTCGGCCTGCAGCCTGTCGTACGCCTCCTGGGTCAGCCAGGTGACGGTGGTGTCGGTCACGGTTCGCTCCTTCCTTTCCATGGTCGACGGCCGGGTCGGTCGCACGGCCGTACGGGTACGGGCAGCCGGGGCGCGTGCGTTCGCGGTGCGCCTGCCTGCCCGGGTCGGTGACGCTGGCCGGGTGGCAGCGCGTAGGACTGGTCTCCCGCTGGTCGCCGGGGTGCCCGGAGGACGCGTGCCTGTCACCAGCACGCAGTCTCGGGCTCCACACGATCGGGTGCGGGAATCCCTCAGGATAGCAAAGCACAGGGCTCCGACAGCGACGCCGCAGGTCAGTCTGCGCGCGGGGCCGACACCCCGGGGTCCGTCACGGGGCGACGCGGCAGGACTGGACGATGCCCGTCGTGGCGAGCTCGGAGGTCGCCACGCTCACCGTGTACCGGGACTCCGTGACCTCGACCGGGCCGACCGTCACGTCGACCGTCCCGACCTGGGCGAAGCTCTCGGCGAGGGCGTCGAGCGTGCACGTCGCCGTCGTCCCCGGGTCCATGTAGACCTCGAACGTCACGTCGACGCGCTCCGGGCTCACGACGGTGTAGCCGAAGTCCTTGAACCGCACCGGCTCGTTCGCGTACCGCAGCCCGATGACGAGCGTGATCGCGAGCCCGACGATCGCGACGAGCACGATCCCGACGACGGCCAGGCGTCGGCGCCGCTCGGTCGGCTCGGGACCGTAGCGGCCCGCCGGCGGTCGCAGGGGGGCACCCGAGCTCGGTTGCGGGGCGGTGGTCTCGTTCGTCATGGTGCGGTCCCGTGGTCGGTGCCGCCGCGTCCGGTCGCAGGCCCGGCGTCCTGCCGGTGGTCCCGGCGGTTCGTCAGGTGTGGGCGCGGTGGGGGATCATGTCCTCGACCCATCTTCGCAGAGCCCGGGCGCTCGTCGTGCACCCACGACAGGTCCGGCCGTGCGAGGAGACGTACGACGTACCCGGGAGGACCAGTGGCCGAACCCGCGGCCGGATCGACCACCCACCGCGAGCAGCCGGAGACGCTCCGTCTGCTGGCCGTGCACGCCCACCCCGACGACGAGTCGAGCAAGGGCGCCGCGACGGCCGCCCGCTACGCGGCCGAGGGCGTCGACGTGCTCGTCGCGACGTGCACGGGCGGTGAGCGCGGCGACATCCTCAACCCGAGCTTCGGCGAGGGGCCCGACGGCATCGAGGGCATGCGCGCCCTGCGCCGTGTCGAGATGGCGTCCGCGGCGCGCGCGCTCGGGGTCCGCCAGCAGTGGCTCGGGTTCGTCGACTCGGGGCTCCCGGAGGGCGACCCGCTGCCCCCGCTGCCGGAGGGCTCGTTCGGCCTGGTCCCGCTCGAGGAGGCGGCCGCGCCGCTCGTCGAGCTCGTGCGCGAGTTCCGGCCCCACGTCGTGACGACGTACGACCCGTCGGGTGGCTACCCCCACCCCGACCACGTCATGTGCCACCGCGTCGCGTTCGAGGCGTTCCACGCCGCGGGCGACCCCGACCGCTACCGCCGCGAGGGCGGCGCGGCCCCGTGGGCGCCGCTCAAGCTGTACTACAACCACGACTTCTCGATGAACCGCATCCGCACGCTGCACGAGGCGATGCAGGGTGCCGGCCTGGAGTCGCCGTTCGGCGACTGGGTCGAGTCGCGGTCCGCGCGGGAGATCCCCGAGCGCGAGGTCACGACGCGTGTGCACGTCGCGCGCTACTACGCGCAGCGCGACGCGGCGCTCATCGCGCACGCCTCGCAGATCGACCCCGACGGCTTCTTCTTCGCGATCCCGCGCGACCTCGAGGTCGACGTGTGGCCGTTCGAGGAGTTCGAGCTCGCCGAGTCGCGCGTCCCCACGCAGCTGCCCGAGGACGACCTCTTCGCGGGCGTCCGCGAGCTCGTCGCGAGCGAGGGGGCGGCCTCGTGACCACGACGACGTCCCTCGTGGACTCCCTGGCGGCGACCGGTGCGGGCGGCCCGGGCTGGGCGGCCGACGTCGTGGCCGAGACCGCGACGCCGAGCCCCTCGGACGACCCCCTGCGCGAGGACCTCGACCCGAACGACGTGTCGCCGGGCCTCGTCGGCTTCCTCGCGATCTTCGCGGTGGCCCTCGCGACCGTCGGCCTCTTCTTCGCGCTGTCCCGCCAGCTCCGGCGCATGCGGCACAACGCCGAGGTGCAGGGCATCGGCGCGGACGGACCGTTGGAGCCGGGCGACGGCGACGGTGGCGCGACCTCCGACGGAGAGTCCCCCAGCGGCGCGACGGGCGACGACAGGGCACCCGACGGCGGCGCGCCCGGCGGGGCGCCCGGCGGCGGTCCCGCGCGGCAGGGCTGACCGTGGCCACCGGGGCGCGGGTCACCATCGGCCAGCTCGAGGTGTCGGCCGACCACGCGGCCAACCTCGTCGCGGTCGGCGCCGCGTTCCGGGAGGCGGCGCGCGTGCGCGCGGACCTGCTCGTGCTCCCCGAGTACGCGGCCGGATTCGACCCGCGAGGTACGGGCGTCGAGCACGCCGAGCCGCTCGACGGGCCGTTCGTGACGACCCTGTGCCGGCTCGCGCGCGAGCACGGGGTCGCCGCGATCGCGGGCACCCTCGTGCCCGGCAGCGCAGCCGGACGTGCGGTCAACGTCGTGGTCGCCGTCGACGCGTCCGGCGAGCTCGTGGGCACGTACCGCAAGGTCCACCTCTACGACGCGTTCGGGCACCGCGAGTCGGACCGGCTCGACGCCGGCGACCCGGCGGCGCCCCCGCTGGTCCTGCGCCTCGGTGACCTGTCCTTCGGCGTCATGACGTGCTACGACCTGCGGTTCCCCGAGAGTGCGCGGCGGCTCGTCGACGCCGGTGCGGACGTGCTGGTCGTGCCCGCGGCGTGGGCGGCGGGCGACCTCAAGGCGGACCAGTGGCGCACCCTCGCCCGGGCGCGGGCGATCGAGAACACCGCCGTCGTGCTCGCGGTCGGCCAGGCGGGCAAGGGCGTGACCGGCCGCTCGGTCCTCGTGGGCCCGGACGGCCAGGTGGGTCTCGAGCTCGGCGAGGGCGCCGAGCTGCGCAGCGCCGACCTCGATCCCGCGGCCCTGGCGAGCGTGCGCGAGCGCAACCCGTCGCTCGCCAACCGCCGCTACGCCGTCGTCCCTCGGGACTGAGCCCGCGGCGCGCTCAGCGCGCCGCGACCGCCGCCAGCATGATCGCGACGTAGTGGCACGTGAAGCCGACGACGGTGAGCACGTGGAAGATCTCGTGGAAGCCGAACCAGCGGGGGCTGGGGTTCGGCTTCTTGATGCCGTAGACGACGGCGCCGAGCGTGTAGGCGAGGCCGCCCGCGGCGACGAGCCAGACGATCGCCGGCCCGTTCGTCGTGGTCCAGAACTGCGGCATGTAGCCGACGGCGACCCAGCCGAGCGCTACGTAGATGGGCACGTAGACCCAGCGCGGGGCGTCGAGCCACAGGATCCGGGCGAGGAGGCCGAGGACGGCTCCGCCCCACACGATCGCGAGGAGGATCGTCGCGGTCCGCTGGGGGAGCAGGAGCACCGCGAGGGGCGTGTAGGTGCCGGCGATGATGAGGAAGATGTTGGAGTGGTCGGCGCGGCGGAGGACCCCGGCGACGCGCGGCGACCACGTGCCGCGGTGGTAGACCGCGCTCGTGCCGAAGAGCAGGCACGCGCTGAGCCCGAAGATCGCGCACGACACCTTGCCCGCGACCGGCGGCGCGACGACGACGAGGACGATGCTCGCGACGAGGACGAAGGGGAACGTCCCGGCGTGGATCCACCCGCGCAGGCGGGGCTTGACCGCCTCGGCGACCTTCTCGACGGCGTCGCCCACGCTCTCGCGGACGCTCTCCAGGGCGCCCGCGTCGGGTGCGCTCGGGGTGCGGTCGCGGTCGGTCGGTCGGTCCACGGCGTCTCCTCGGGGTCGGGCCGGATCGGGCGCGGTCAGGGTCGTGCTCGGTCTGACGGGGCCGGCGTGCGGTGCCGTCCCGGTCAACCTACGCCATCGTAGGTTACGGCAGCGTAGGTAGATGACCGCGGACGGCGCCGCGGTGTGAAGATCCTGGGCAGGGGCGTGGGCGGCCGCCGCCGCCCTGCCGTCCGAGCGATGCGGAGCGGTAGCGTGTGCGGGTTCGGCCCGCTCGTCCCGAAAAGGACCAGCCCGCCGGGCGACACCCCGTCCTTCCACCGTCGAGGAACCGTCGTGCGCCTGCCCCGCCCTGTCTACGGACTCTACGAGCGTCGCCTCGCCGCGACCCTCTCGCACGAGAGCGTGCCGCGCCACGTGGGCGTCATCCTCGACGGCAACCGGCGCTGGGCGCGTTCGTTCGGTGAGTCGACGGCGACCGGCCACCGCCGCGGTGCGGACAAGATCGCGGAGTTCCTCGGCTGGAGCGAGGACCAGGGCGTCGAGGTCGTCACGCTGTGGATGCTCTCGACCGACAACCTCTCGCGCTCGCAGGAGGAGCTCTCCGCGCTGCTCGACATCATCGAGGACGCGGTGCGCGACCTCGCCGACTCGGGCCGCTGGCGCCTGCGGGTCATGGGCCGGCTCGACCTGCTCCCCGAGCGCCTCACGGCCGCGCTGCGCGAGGCGCAGCAGCGCACGGCCTCCGTGGACGGGCTCCAGGTGAACGTGGCCATCGGGTACGGCGGCCGGCACGAGATCGCCGACGCGGTGCGGTCCTACCTCCGCGAGCAGGCGGCCGCCGGCGCGCGGCTCCAGGACCTCGCGGAGAACCTCGACGTCGAGCACATCGAGGAGCACCTGTACACCAAGGGCCAGCCGGACCCGGAGCTCGTCATCCGCACGTCGGGCGAGCAGCGCCTCGGCGGGTTCCTGCTCTGGCAGAGCGCGCACTCCGAGTTCTACTTCTGCGAGGCCTACTGGCCCGACTTCCGGCGCGTCGACTACCTGCGCGCGCTGCGCGCGTACTCCCAGCGCGAGCGCCGGCTCGGCCGCTGATCTCGTCGCTCAGCCGATAAGGTCGATGCGAACGCATCGATCGAGCCGTCCGGGGGTGTCATGGCCGAGCAGGGCTACCGCGACGACGGGCCCGTGACCGCACCCGGCCATGCGAGCCCGCGCCTCGCGGTGGAGACGTGGGAGTCGCTCTTCCGGGCGCAGGTGACCATCATGCGCCGGCTCCAGTCGGACCCCGTCTGGGACGGCCTGACCCTCCGCGAGTACGACGTGCTCTTCTCGCTCACCAAGGGCCCCGACGAGGGCATGCGCCTGCGCGACCTCAACGTCTACATCCTGCTCAGCCAGCCCTCGCTGAGCCGCATGGTGGACCGGCTGGCGACGCGCGGCCTCGTCGAGCGGACGTCCGCGCCCGACGACGCACGCGGCACGCTCGTCCGGCTCACCCCGGCGGGTCGGGACCTCCAGCGAGCGACCGGCCGCGCGCACGCCCGGGCCATCGCGACCTACGTGGGCGGGGCGCTCGACGACGACGAGCTCGCGACGCTCGGCGCGCTCCTCGAGCGGCTGCGTGCGGCGCAGTCCACGATCCCGGACGCGGTGGACCCCCGGGCGGACGGGTGGTGACCCTGACCGCTGTGGCGGGGAACACGTCCGGTCCGTCCGTTCCCGGGCGGACCAGGGCGGGTCCGGCTGCCTAGGATGCGAGCGTGTCCTCAACGCCGAGCACCACCCCGACCGGTCCCGCCCAGCCGCGCCCCGACGGCCCGCTGCGCGTCGTCGTCGCGCCCGACTCGTTCAAGGGCAGCCTGAGCGCCGCGGACGTCGCGCACGCCGTCGCCGCCGGGATCCGCAGCGTCGTCCCCGACGCCGAGGTCGTCGAGCTCCCCATGGCCGACGGCGGCGAGGGGACGCTCGAGGCGCTCCTCGCGGTGTGGGGCGTGCCGGCGCGCGAGGTCGCGACGGTCGACGCGATCGGGCGCCCGCGCACCGCGCGGTACGGGGTCTCGGCCGACGGGCGCCTGGGCGTCGTAGAGCTCGCGGAGGCGAGCGGTCTGCCGCAGGTGAGCGACGTCGCGCTCCAGCCCCTGCACGCGCACACCCTCGGCACCGGCGCGGCGGCCGCGGCCGTGCTCGACGCGGGCGTGGAGGAGGTGATCGTGTGCCTCGGCGGGTCGGCCTCGACCGACGGCGGCTCGGGGATCCTCACCGGTCTCGGCGCGCGGCTCCTGGACGCCACCGGCGCGCAGGTGCCCGACGGCGGGGAGGGGCTCGCGCGCGTCGCGCGCCTGGACCTGTCCGGGCTGCACCCGCGCGCCCGCGACGTGCGCTGGCGCCTCGCGGTCGACGTGACCAACCCCCTGCACGGCGAGCGGGGCGCCGCCCACGTGTTCGGCCCGCAGAAGGGTGCCCAGGAGGCCGACGTGGCGTTCCTCGACGACGCGCTGCGCCGCTGGGCGGGCGTGCTCGCCGAGGAGGCCGGGTTCGACGTGTCCGAGCTCGCGGGCGCCGGGGCCGCGGGCGGCGTGCCCGCGGCGATGGTCGGCGTCCTCGGAGCCGAGCTGGAGCCCGGCGCACGCCTCGTCGCCGAGGCCGTCGGGCTGCCGGACGCGATCCGTCGCGCGGACCTGGTCGTCACGGGCGAGGGGTCGTTCGACTCGCAGTCGGTCAACGGGAAGGTCGCCGACGCGATGGGCGCGCTCGCCGCCGAGGCGCCGCACCGTCCGCCGGTCGTCGTGCTCGCGGGGCGCGTCCTGCTGCCGGCGCACCAGGCGCGCGACGCCGGCATCGCCGCCGCGTTCAGCATCGCTCCCGGCCCCATCGAGCTCGACGAGCTCCTCGACCGGACTGCTTCCCGGCTGACCGATCTCGCCGCGACGGTCACGAGCCTCCACGTCGCCTCGCGGCGCTGACCGCCCCCGAGGCGGGCTCGAGCCCGGACGCCCGCGCCGCCGGTGTCACCGCCGGGGCCAGGTCCAGGGCGGCTGGTCGAGCAGGCCCTCACGCCCGGCGACGGTCGTCTCACCGAACGGCGAGCGGACGAGCTCGACCTCGAGGAGGTCGTCGGGACCCGGCAGGTCGGCCGCTCCCGACGCCGTCGCGTCCCGCAGCGCTGCGACGAGCGGCGCCGCGTGGGTCACCACGACGACCTGCGTCTCCCGGGCCGCGGCGTGCACGAGCGCGCCGAGCGCGGGCAGCAGGTCGGGGTGCAGGCTCGTCTCGGGCTCGTTGAGCACGAGGAGCGCGGGCGGGCGCGGCGAGAGCAGCGCGGCCACGAGGAACAGGTACCGCAGCGTGCCGTCGCTGAGCTCGGCGCCGGTGAGCGGTCGCAGCAGGCCGTGCTGGTGGAGGGCGAGCTCGAACCGTCCGTCGTCGGCCTGGACCGCGAGGCGGCTGCCGGGGAACGCGCGCGCGACGGCGTCGTCGAGCTCGTCGCCGCGGCCGAGGTCGCGCACGGTCTCGAGGGCGGCGGCGAGGTCCGCGCCGTCGTGCGCGAGGACGGGCGTGCGGGTGCCGACCTGCGGCGCGCGCGCCGGGGCGCCGGCGTCGGTGCGGAGCTGGTCGTAGAACCGCCACGAGCGCAGGGTCTCCCGCACCGCGACGACCTCCGGCGCGCCCACCGGGTCGACGAGCTCGGTGAGCACGCTGTCGAACGACCGGAGCCGGGCGGGGGAGGAGACCCAGCGCCCGGCGTCGTCCCGCACGCGGACGGCGGGCCCGCGCCGCTCGACCTGGAGCGTCGCGGGTCGCGGGGCCGGTCCGGACCAGATCGTCTCGACCTTGATCTCGGGGTCGAGTCCGAACGCCGAGCCGGGGTGCTGCGGCAGCCCGAGGTCGACGGCGTAGCCGAGGTCGCCCGGGGCCGCGCCCGCGAACCCCAGCCGCAGCGCGACGGGCGCGGTCCGCCGGGTGCCCTGCACCGGTCCGCCGTCGCGCAGCGCGCGGCTGCCGCCCTGCTCCGGCCCGGCCCACAGGGTCGAGCGCAGCCCGCCCTCGCGTGCGACCGCCCCCACCGCGCCCCCGAGAGCGCACTCCGCGAGCAGGCGCAGCGCGCGGTACAGGCTCGACTTCCCGGTCCCGTTGGCCCCGGTCACGACCGTGAGCCGGTCGAGCGGCAGCACGAGGCTGCGCAGGGAGCGGTACCCCTCCACGGCGATCGTCGCGAGCATCGTCACCTCCGCCGCGCACGCTACGCGTCGCCTCCCACGCGGGCGCGGCCGGTGCCGCGGACGCCCGCACCCGAGGTTGCGGACGTCCGTATCCAGGAATGCGGGAAAGCGCGTCCAGGAATGCCGGGAACCACGTCCGGAAATGCCGAGACCAGCGTCACCACGACGCCCCTGGACGCATTCCTTCGGCGCTTTCTAGGCTGCTTTCCCGTGGGAATTCTCGAGCTCGTGGTGGTCGCCGTGGCGCTCGCGGCGGACGCGTTCGCCGTGGCGCTCGCGCAGGGTACCCGGATGCGGCGCCCGACGTGGCGCGAGACCGCGCGCGTCGCGGTCCTCTTCGGCCTCTTCCAGGCCCTCATGCCGCTCGCCGGGTGGGCATTGTCCACGTGGTTCGCGGACGCGGTCTCCGGCGTGGCGCCGTGGATCGCCTGCGGGATGCTCGCGTTCGTGGGCGCGCACATGGTCAAGGAGGGCCTCCAGGACGAGGCCGAGCACGCCGTCGAGCACGTGGAGGGACCGGCGGGGGACCAGACCGCGGCCGCGGACGGCGGTGCCTCTGGAGCGCCGGCGGCCGTCGCGACGCTCGCGCCGCCCGCCACCCGGCGACCCCGCGTGGCCTACCGCGTGCTGCTCCCGCTGGCGATCGCGACCTCGATCGACGCGGCCGCCTCCGGCGTCACGTTCGCGGTGCTCGGCGTCCCGATCCTCCCCGCCGTCGCGCTCGTGGGCGTCGTGACGCTCGTGCTGTCCGGCCTCGGGGTGCGCCTCGGCGCCCGTGCGGGCGAGCGCCTGGGCCGCTGGGCGACCGTCGCGGGTGGCGCCGTGCTCGTGCTGCTCGGCGTGCGCATCCTGCTCGCGCACCTGCTCTGACCCGCTGACCTGCTGTGGGCGTGAGAAGGGCCCGGTTCTCGACCGAGAACCGGGCCCGTCTCACGCCCACAGCGCGGGGCGGGATCAGTCGGTGATGGCGAAGGCGTCGATCTCGACGAGCATCTCCTCGCGCGGCAGGCCCGTGAACACGGTGGTGCGGCTGGGGAGCACGCCCTTCGTGGTGTGCTGCGCGACGAACGCGCCGTACGCGTCGTTCATGATCGGGAAGTCCTCGCGCTTCGTGAGGTAGACGCGGAGCATGACGACGTCGTCGAACGTCGCGCCGGACGCCTCGACGATGGCCTTGACGTTCTCGAGCGTGCGCGTGGTCTGCGCGGCGACGTCACCCGGGTAGAGGTACTCGTTCGTCGCGGGGTCGACGGGGCCCTGGCCCGAGACCTGGACGAACGGGCCCTTGCGCACGCCCTGGTGGAACGTGTGCGCGGGGGCCGGGGCGTCGGGGGTCGAGATCGCGGTCTTCTCGCTGGTCATAATGTCCTCTCGGTTCTACGGGGTCGCGGGATGGAGGTGGTCACGGGCGATGGTCAGAGATCGATGGTCGCGAGGTCCACGACCTCGTCGCCGCGCACGACGGCGGCGACGCGCCAGCGGTCGAACGTCGTGCAGGGGTGGGAGATGCCGAAGCCGACGACGTCGCCCGGGCGCACCTGGGCGGTCGCGGGACCGGTGACCTGGCCGGCACCCGCGTCGAGGGCGAGGTAGAGGTGCTGGTCGTTGAGCGCGGTGACGCGCGTCCCGGCGAGCTCGCGCGCGGGCAGCCAGCCGTCGTCGGACTGCGAGCGCAGCCAGAGCGCGACGGGCAGGTCGATGTCGAACGACACGTCGCGGCGCCCGATGCCGCAGATCGCGAGGCCCGGCTCCGGGACGGACAGCACCTGGCCCCAGACCGTCGCGGCGCCCCGGAGCGGCTCCGCGCCGGGGATGCGGCTCCACGGGTCGGTGCGCGAGTAGAAGCCGTGGTCGTGCGTGACGTACGCACCCGAGCGCACGACGACGCGGACCTCGGCCTCGTCTCCGTCGCCGGCCGCGACGGGTCCGGGCAGCTCGGCCAGCACGACGTCGAGGAACGAGCTGCCGCCCGCGGACAGCACGAGCGGCTCGTCGACGCCCGCGAGGCCCTCGCGGAGGAACGCGGCGCCGAGGTCGCGCAGGCCGTCGCACCACGCGGCGACGGCGGCGAGCTCGTCGTCGGTCGTGCCGCCCGCGACCGAGCCCTCGTACCCCGTGACGCCGAGCAGCCGCAGGCCGGACGCGCGGACCGCGCGCGCGAGGTCGAGCGCCGCGGCGGTGCTGCGCACGCCCGTACGCCCGCCCGGGACGCCGAGCTCGACGAGCACGCCGAGGCGCGCCCGGACGGCGGCAGGCGCGTCGGCGAGACCGCGCGCGAGCAGGTCGACGCCGTGCGGCGAGTCCACGCACAGCCACACCTCGTCGGGGGCCCCGTCGACGACGCTCGACAGGTCGTCGCGCAGCCCCGCGATCTCCCGCGGGTCGAGCAGCTCGTTCGCGAGCAGCACGCGCGGCACGCCCCAGTCGCGCACCGTCCGGAGCTGCGCCGGTGTCGCGACGGTCGCGCCCCACGCGCCCGCGGCAGCCTGCCGCGCGTAGAGGGCGCGCGACATGGTGGTCTTCACGTGCGGCGCGTGCTCGACGCCGCGCTCCGCGCACACGCGCGCCACGACGCCGACGTTGTGGTCGAGCGTCGCGTCGTCGAGCGCGAGCAGCGGCCAGGAGAATGCGGCGTCCGTGAGGCGCGGCGAGCCCGCGAGCACGTCCGCGACGGTCGCCGAGGCGCCGAGCCGCAACCCCTTGGTCCGGGGCCCGACGACGTCGCCCGCCCAGGGTCGGTCGGGTGCGGGACGCGCGACGTCGTCCGTCGTGCCGGTCATGTGGTCCTCCTCGGGAGTGGGGCTCTCGTGCTGGACGGCTCGCGGCTCACGTCGCCGGCGCGCCCGGGCGCAGCGGTCGTCCCGGGAAGGCGTCGGTGAGCGAGCCGTCGCGCAGGACGGGCACGCCCGCCACGAGCACGTCGGCGACGCCGGACGCCGGGCGACGCGGGTCCTCGTACGTCGCCTCGTCGCGCACCCGGTCGGGGTCGACGAGCGCGAGGTCCGCGACCGCGCCCGGCGCGACCACGCCGCGCCCGGCGAGCGCGAACCGCGCGGCGGGTCGCGTCGACAGGTGCGTGACGGCGTCGTGCCACGTCCAGTCCCCGAGCGTACGCACGTGCTCGGCGAGGAAGCGCGCGAAGGCGCCCCACCCGCGCGGGTGCGGCCGGCCACCACCTCCGACGGGCGCGTAGATCGCGTCGGACCCGCCGACGTGCGCGCGGTGGCGCAGCAGGGCGCGCACGGACTCGGGCGAGTTGGTCGGGGGCTGGGCGAACACGCACGAGGCGCGCAGCCGTGTCGCGACGAGCAGGCGCACCGCTGCGGCGGCGGGCGACAGGCCCAGGTGCGCGGCGACGTCGGGCAGGGTCATGCCCTCGGCCCAGGAGAGGTCGTCGGCGGGTCCACCTGCCGGTGCGCCTGCCGCCGCCCCGGTGGGGACCGCGGCCATCGTCACCCGGGGCCACAGGTCGGTCAGGGTGGGAAAGTGCTCGCGGTGCAGGCGGTCCAGGACGGCCGGGTCGGTCAGCGCGGCCACGGTCGCGTCGACGTCCGCGATGGGCAGCCAGGTCGGCAGGGACACCATCGACAGGATCGAGCAGCCGCGCAGGTACGGGTAGGAGTCGAACGTGACGTCCAGGCCCTGGGCGTGGGCGTCGTCGACGTACCCCAGCAGCTCCGCGGCCGGGCCGTGGTAGTGCGAGACGTGCGTCGCGACGCCCGACGCGCGCGCGACGCGCACGAGCTCGGCGAACGCGGGGCCGGCCTTGTCCTCGTAGCCGCGCATGTGCGACACGTGGGGGACCCCGCGCGCCGCGAGGATGCTCGTGAGGGCGACGAGCTCGGCCTCGTCGGCGTACGTCGCCGGGACGTACTCCAGGCCGGTCGACATGCCGAGGGCGCCGTCGTCGAGCGCGGCGGTGAGCAGCGCGCGCATGCGGTCGGTCTCGGCGGGCGTCGCGGTGCGGGCCGCCGCGCCCAGGACCGCGTACCGGATCGTGCCGTGCGGGGCGAGGTAGCCGACGTTCACGCGCGTCGTGCGGTCGTAGGTCGCGAGCAGGTCTGCGACCGACCCGCCGCGGAACGTGGGGTGCTCGCCGTTGATCGCGGCGAAGTACCCGCTCGCCCAGGTCGCGGCGTCGTGCAGGCCCGACGCCGTCTCGTCGCCCGCGGTGCGCTGCTCGCCCGGGGTGGGCGAGGGCGCGTAGGACACCCCGTCCTGCCCGACGACGACGCTCGTCACGCCCTGGCGCAGCATCGCGAGCTGCACGTCCTCGTCGAGCACCGCGGCCTCGCCGTGCACGTGCGCGTCCACGAAACCGGGCAGCAGCAGGCGCCCGTCGGCCTCGACGATCGCCACGTCGTCGGGCAACGCCCCGGCGCCCGCCGCGGGGTCGACGCTCTCGACCCGGTCCCCGCGGACCGTCACGTCCACGGGGGAGGAGGCCCCGCCGTCGGGCCCGACGAGCCGGGCGCCACGGACCACGAGCGCGCTCATGCGGGGCCGCCCTCGTCCTCGTCGCGCCCCTCGACCCAGCCGCCCACGCCGCGCAGGCCGCCCGCGGCGAGCTCGGCCGCGCGGTCCCGCGGCCAGCCTGCGACGCCGGGCCGGGTCTGCCAGGGGTGCGGGCCGTCGAGCGGCCGGTACTCGACCCCGTACGCGTCGAGGCGCGGCAGGTGGTGCGTCACCAGGCGCTCGCGGAACGCGCGCGACGCGGGCGAACCGGGGGAGCGGTCGGCCTCGGGCGACCACATGACCTCCGCGAACGCCGCGAGGCGCGGGAACGCGGCGTAGTCGACGCGGCGCGCGGAGTCGAGGTGCTCGGACCACAGCTCCGCCTGGCCGCCGAGGAGCGCGCCGGTGCGGCCCGCACCGGGCCCGCCCGGGCCCGTGCCCGGGTCGGTGTCCGCGCCCGCGAGCCCCGCCGGCAGCGGCTCGAACGCGTACACGTCGTCGACCGTGCTGAGGAACCCGACGGGGACCGGCTCGTCCGGGGCGTCGCCGCCGCGGTGGTCGAGGTAGACGACCTGCTCCGGCGCCATGACGACGTCGTGCCCGGCGGCGAGCGCGTCCGCCCCGACGGCCCAGCCGCGCCACGACGTCACGACCACGTCGCGCGGGAGCGCGGGGCCGAACGCCTCGTCCCACACGACCGCGCGGCGCCCGCGCGACGCGACGTGCTCCGCGAGCCGGGCGAGGAACCAGCCGTGCAGCCCGCCGACGTCGTCGAGCCCGAGCGCCTCCGCGCGCGCCACGATCGCCGGGTTCTCGCGCCACAGCGTCGTCGGCACCTCGTCGCCGCCGATCGCCACGAACGGCGCGTCGAACACGTCGAGCACCTCGTCGAGCACGTGCCGGAAGAACGTCAGCGACTCCTCGGACGGGTCGAGCACCTCGGTGCTCACGCCCCACGTCGTACGCACCTCGTGCGGCTGCTTGCGCGTGCCGAGCTCGGGGTACGCCGCCACGGCGGCCTCGACGTGACCCGGCGCGTCGATCTCCGGCACGACCGTCACCCCGCGCTCGCGCGCGTACGCGACGATCTCGCGCAGGTCGTCCTGCGTGTAGAAGCCGCCGTGGGGGCGGCCGTCGAAGACTCCGGCGCGCCACGTGCCGACGCCCGACTCACGCCGCCACGCCCCGACCTCGGTGAGCCGGGGGTAGCGCGCGATCTCCATGCGCCACCCCTGGTCGTCGGTGAGGTGGAGCTGCAGCACGTTGAGCCGGTGCGCCGCGGCGAGGTCGACGAACCGCAGCACGTCGGCCGTGGGCAGGAAGTGGCGCGCGACGTCGAGCAGCACGCCGCGCCACGGGAACCGGGGATGGTCGGTGATCGTGACGTGGGGGAGGACCAGCGTCGGCGTGGTGGAGGCGTCGGCCGGGGCACGCCGGAACGCGGCCGGGCCGGCGAGCTGGCGGAGCGTCTGCGCGGCGGCGTGCGCGCCGTCGAGGTCGCCGGCGTCCACGCGGACGCCGGTGGCGTCCACCGTGAGGCGGTAGCCCGACGCCGGGAGGTCGCCGTCGAGCGCGAACGTCACCGTGGTGCGGGGTTCCGAGGCGCCGGCCGGCACGAGGTCGAGGCCGAAGGCGTCCTCGGTCACGCGGCGCCACCAGCGCGCGGCGGCACGCAGCGCCGGGTCGGCCACGACCCGCGCCCCGTCGACGACGGCGGTCGTGCCCTCGCCGGGCGTCAGCGCCGCAGGAGCAGGGAGGATCCCGAACGGGTCCGTCGTGGACACGGGGTAGGGCGCGGGCACCTTTTGGAAGGACACCGAACGAGCCTAGCCGCTACCGCCGCCGACTCCCCACCTCCACCCGAGCCGGGCTATCCCCTCCCCGCCTCGAACCCGCTCCGACCCCGCGCCGAGAACGACATGGCGGTCGGTATGAGCGCCAGAACGACCCTCATGTCGTGTTCGGCAGAACCGTGCCGCGGGGCGCGGACCTGCGCGATACTCCTTGACGCAAGCATGCGTTCGGGCGGCTCGGAATTACGCAAGCGGCTTGCAGCGCGGCGTATAGTCGGCGGCATGTCGAGACGTCTGGCGGAGGTCGCCACCAAGGTCGGTGTCAGCGAGGCCACGGTGAGCCGCGTGCTCAACGGGAAGCCCGGGGTGTCGCAGGCGACGCGCGACGCGGTGCTCACCGCGCTCGACGTGCTCGGCTACGAGCGGCCCACCAAGCTGCGCGGCGAGCGCGGCCGCCTCGTCGGGCTCGTGCTCCCCGAGCTCGTCAACCCGATCTTCCCAGCGTTCGCCGAGGTCATCGGCGGCGCGCTCGCGCAGCAGGGCTTCACCCCGGTGCTGTGCACACGGACCGCCGGAGGCGTCACGGAGGCCGAGTACATCGACCTCCTCCTGGGTCAGCACGTGTCCGGCGTGATCTTCGCGGGCGGCTTCTACGCCGAGCGCCTGGCCGACCATGCGCACTTCCGCCGCCTCGAGAAGCTCGGGCTGCCGGTCGTGCTCATGAACGCCTCGATCGAGGACCTCGACTTCCCGCGCGTCTCGTGCGACGACCTCGTCGCGATGAACCAGGCGCTCGGCCACGTGCTCTCGCTCGGCCACGAGAAGGTCGGCCTGCTGCTCGGGCCGGCGGACCACGTGCCGTCCGAGCGCAAGCTCGCCGCGGCACAGGCGTTCGCCGAGCGGCAGGGGCACGTGCTCGACGCGTCGCTCGTCGTGCACAGCCAGTACTCGCTCGAGAGCGGGCAGGCCGCCGCGAACCGGCTGCTCGAGGCCGGCGCGACGGCGATCGTGTGCGCGAGCGACCCGCTCGCCCTGGGCGCCGTCCGCGCGGTGCGGCGCGCGGGTCTCGACGTCCCGACGGACGTCTCCGTCGTCGGCTACGACGACTCGAACCTCATGAACTCCACCGACCCGGCGCTGACCACGGTCCGCCAGCCCATCGAGCCCATGGGCCGGGCCGCGGTCGACCTGCTCGCGAGCATGATCGCGGGCGCCGACGTCTCGCGCGACGAGCTCCTGTTCGAGCCCGAGCTCGTCGTGCGCGGCTCGACCGCGGCGGCGCACACCGCCGGGCGCGAGGCCACCGCCTCCTAGCCCGCACTCCGCTCCTCCAGGGCCCCGGCCCGGCCGCTCGCGCGCGCCGGACCGGGGCCCTCGTCGTCGTGCCCTCCCGCGGTCGCCGAACCCGGGGTCGTCGGCACGGCGGAGATCGAGCCCGCCGACATCCCCGGGCTCGGCGCGGTCGGGGTCCGTCGGGCGCAAGGGGGCGTAGGTCTCTCGACGTCGAGAGATAGCGTTTCGATAACGGCGCTGTCAGGTTCTTGCGCGCATCCTGTCGTCTAGTTACAGTCTTCCACGACGGCGCGGTCGGCACCCGGTGCACGACGGCCGTCCCGGGCGCCCACCCGGTCGGAACGAACGCAGTGCGCAGCAGCAGGCGAGACACGGCCCCGGCACGTGCAGCCCACGAACTCACGGAAGAGGACGCGGTGAGCAACGATCACCCCCGAGTCGCCGACGGCGAACCCACCCCCGACGCGACCCTCGCGCAGGCGGTGCGGGAGCCGGCGGCGGCGTCGCCCGACTGGTGGCGCAGCGCCGTGATCTACCAGGTGTACGTGCGCAGCTTCGCGGACGGTAACGGCGACGGCACGGGCGACCTCGCGGGCGTGCGCCAGCACCTCACCTATCTCCGCGACCTCGGGGTCGACGCGATCTGGTTCACCCCCTGGTACGTGTCCCCGCTCGCGGACGGCGGCTACGACGTCGCGGACTACCGCGCGATCGACCCGCAGTTCGGCACGCTGGCCGAGGCGGAGCGCCTCATCGCGGAGGCCCGCGAGCTCGGGATCCGCACGATCATCGACGTCGTCCCCAACCACGTCTCGTCCGAGCACGAGTGGTTCAAGGCGGCCCTCGCGGCCGGCCCCGGGTCGCCCGAGCGCGAGCGCTTCTGGTTCCACCCGGGCAAGGGCGACGACGGCTCCGAGATCCCGACGCGCTGGGTCTCCGAGTTCCAGGGCAGCACGTGGACGCGCACGACGAACCCCGACGGCACGCCTGGCGAGTGGTACCTGCACGTGTTCGCGCCCGAGCAGCCGGACCTCAACTGGAACCACCCCGACGTGCGTCGGGAGCACGAGGACATCCTGCGGTTCTGGTTCGACCGCGGCGCCGCGGGTATCCGCATCGACTCGGCGGCCCAGCTCGTCAAGGACCCGGCGCTGCCCGAGGTCCCGGCCCACCCCGGCCCGGGCGAGCACCCGCACGTCGACCGCGACGAGCTCCACGACATCTACCGCGGCTGGCGCGCCGTCGCGGACTCCTACGAGGAGCCCCGCGTGCTCGTGGGCGAGGTGTGGCTCGCGGACCGTGCCCGGTTCGCCCAGTACCTGCGCCCGGACGAGATGCACACGGCGTTCAACTTCGACTTCATGGCGCGCCCGTGGGACGCGAAGGCGCTGCGCGAGTCGGTCCAGACGACGCTCGACGCGCACGCCCCGGTCGCGGCGCCCGCGACGTGGGTGCTCTCGAACCACGACGTGACGCGTCCCGTGACGCGGTACGGGCGCGAGGACAGCTCGTTCGCGTTCGCGACCAAGCGCTTCGGCACGCCGACGGACCTGGAGACGGGCCGCCGTCGGGCCCGCGCCGCGGCGCTGCTCTCGGCGGCGCTGCCGGGGTCGCTCTACCTCTACCAGGGCGACGAGCTCGGCCTGCCCGAGGTCGAGGACCTGCCGCTCGACGCGATCCAGGACCCCATGCACTTCCGCTCCGAGGGCGTCGACCCCGGTCGTGACGGCTGCCGCGTCCCCCTCCCGTGGACGCGCGGCGGCACGAGCAACGGGTTCGGGCCCGACGGCGGCGCGCAGCCCTGGCTGCCCCAGCCCGCGGGCTGGGGCGAGGTCTCCGTCGAGGCGCAGGCCGACGACGAGACGTCGATGCTCGCGCTCTACCGCCGCGTGCTCGCGACGCGGCGCGCGGAGCCCGCGCTGCACGGCGAGGCGTTCCGCTGGCTCGACTCCCTCGATGGGGTCGCGCTCGGCGACGACGTGCTCGCGTTCGTCCGCGAGGACACCCGCGGCGACGACGACCGCGCGGTCACGTGCGTCGTCAACCTCGGGACCGAGGACGTGCCGCTGCCCGCGGACGCGGAGGTCCTCCTCCACAGCGGCACCCCGCACGGGGCGGACGCGTCGGAGCCACCGACGCGCCTCGCCCCCGACACCGCGGTCTGGCTGCGCGCCTGACGGCGCGCACGAGCCGTCAGGCCTGACCGCCACAGACCCCGGGCCGCGAGCCGGTCGGCCCGGACACCCAGCACCCACCCAGCACACACCCAGCACCACCGGAACACAGGAGTGACGATGAAGTCCACACGTCAGGCGATCGCCTTCACCCTCGCGGGGGCGCTCGCGATCAGCACGCTCGCCGCGTGCTCGAGCGGCGGCTCGGGCAGCGACGACGAGAGCAGCGGCTCGGACGGCGACGGGAAGGTCACCCTCAAGGTGGTCTCCCTCCTCCCGGGCTCCGAGCAGGAGGCGATCGACGCCTTCAATGCCCAGGTCGAGGAGTTCGAGACCGCGAACCCCGACATCGACATCGTGCCGGAGGAGTACGAGTGGAAGGCGACGACGTTCGCCCCCCAGCTCGCCGGCGGCACGCTGCCCGACGTCTTCGAGATCCCGTTCACCGACGCGAAGACGCTCGTCGAGAACGGCCAGCTCGCGGACCTCGACGAGCAGTTCCGCACCCTGCCCTACGCCGACAAGTTCAACCCGGCCATCATCGAGGCCGGGACGGGCGCCGACGGCCACGTCTACGCGATCCCCGCGAAGAACGTGTACGGCGTGGGCCTGCACTACAACCGTGCGCTGTTCGAGTCCGCCGGGCTCGACCCCGACCAGCCGCCGACCACGTGGGACGAGGTCCGCGAGGACGCGAAGAAGATCGCGGACGCGAACCCCGGCGTGGCGGGCTACATGCAGATGTCGCAGAACAACACGGGCGGCTGGCAGCTCACGGTCAACACGTTCGCGCGCGGCGGCCGCACGCAGGAGGTCGCGGACGACGGCACGGCCACCTCGACGCTGACCAACGACGGCACCAAGGAAGCGCTCGAGTGGCTCAAGGCCATGCGCTGGGAGGACAACTCCCTCGGGAGCAACTTCCTCCTCGACTGGGGCACGATGAACCAGGCGTTCGCCGCCGGCCAGGTCGCGATGTACACGTCGGGCTCCGACGTCTTCACGTCGCTCGTCCAGACGAACGCGATCGACCCCGCCACCTACGGTCTCGCGGCGCTCCCGCTCGAGGGCGACGACGCGGGCGTCCTCACCGGCGGCACGCTCGCCGCGATGCCGGCGAACGTGGACGAGTCGAAGAAGGAGGCCGCGATCAAGTGGATCGACTTCTTCTACCTCGGGAAGCTCGTCGACGAGAAGCGCGCCGTCGCCGACGCCGAGACGCTCGTCGCGAACGACCAGCCCGTGGGCACCCCGGTCCTGCCGATGTTCTCCCAGGAGCAGTACGAGCAGAACCAGGAGTGGATCAAGGACTACATCAACGTCCCGCTCGACCAGATGACGAGCTACACGGACACGATGTTCGACCTGCCGCTCGTCGGTGAGCCGTCGCAGAAGACGCAGGAGATCTACGCCCTGCTCGACCCGGTCGTCCAGGCCGTCCTGACGGACGAGAACGCCGACGTGGACGCGCTGCTGGAGCAGGCGAACACCGAGGCGCAGGCCCTGCTCGACCAGGGCTGACGCCCCGCGGTCGCGCGGCCCGCACCGGGCCGCGCGACCCGCAGACCCGGGTCGGCCGGCAGCGCCCCCTGCCGGCCGACCCGTACCCCGCCGGTGCCCGACGGCGCGACGCACCTCGCGTCGTCGGGCACCTCCCCACCGCACCGAAGGACGTTCGCCCGTGACCGCCACCACCGCCCCGCCGCGACGGGGACCCGCCTCCCACGCGCGGGCCGACCGCGACGGCCGACGCCGCAGCCCCGTGACGTGGTTCCGTGGCGGCGGCCTGAGCAACCTCGTCTTCCTGCTGCCGCTCATCCTGATCTTCGGCGTCTTCTCGTGGTTCCCCATCGTGCGCGCGGTGATCATGAGCTTCCAGGAGACGAACCTCGTGAGCGACCCGACGTTCGTCGGGCTCGACAACTTCCGCCAGGTGCTGAACGACCCGCTCCTGTGGAAGGCCGTGAAGAACACGCTGTACTTCGCGTTCCTCGCCCTGCTGTTCGGGTACCCGATCCCGCTGGTCGCGGCCGTGCTGATGCGCGAGGTCCGCCGGGCACGCGGGCTGTACTCCGCGCTCGCCTACCTCCCGGTCGTCGTGCCGCCGGTCGTCGCCGTGCTGCTGTGGAAGTTCTTCTACAACGGCAGCCCGACCGGTGTGTTCAACACGATCCTCGGCTGGGTCGGCCTCGGCCCGTACCCGTGGCTCCAGGACGCCTCGACGGCGATGCCCTCGCTCGTGCTCGCCGCCACGTGGGCCGGCGCCGGCGGGACGATCATCATCTACCTCGCCGCCCTGACGAGCGTGCCGCCCGAGCTCTACGACGCCTCCGAGGTGGACGGCGCGGGGCTGTGGCGCAAGATCTGGCACGTGACGCTCCCGGCGCTGCGCGGCGTCCTGTTCATCACGCTGATCCTCCAGGTGATCGGCACGGCGCAGGTCTTCCTCGAGCCCTACCTGTTCACGGGCGGCGGGCCGAACAACGCGACGCTGACGATCCTGCTGCTCATCTACCGCTACGCCTTCCAGAACAGCCTCGGCGGCGACTACGGGGCGGCGACCGCGCTGTCGATCATGCTCGCGGCCGTCCTCGCCGTCTTCTCGATCCTCTACTTCCGGCTCACCCGGTCCTGGAGCACGTCATGACTCTCTCGCCCACCGACAACCCGAGCGAGATCGGCGTCGTCTCGCAGGACTCCGCGGCCGCGACGGACGCCGTCGACGACCCGGACGGCACGTCCCGCCGCGCCGCCGCGGCGAGCCGCTCCCGGCGCGAGTCCGACCGCCGCAGGGTGCGCGCTCGCCGTCGCAAGGCGCTCGACGGCGTCGAGGACCGCGGCGCGCTCTCCGAGGCGGACTGGCGCCGCCCGTCGATCCGGTGGGGGATGGGCACCACGCACGTCCTGCTGCTCGTGATCCTCGTCGTCGCGGGGCTCGGCCCGATGCTGCTGCTCGCGAAGTACGCGGTCACGCCGACGCAGGACATCCTGCGCACGCCGATGGCGATCTTCCCGAACGGCATCGCGTGGGACAACCTCGACAAGGCGTGGAACGACGTCCAGGTCAGCCGGTACTTCCTCAACACGATCTGGCTCGCGGTCGGGTCGTGGGCGTCCCAGATCCTCGTCGCGACGACGGGCGGCTACGCGCTGTCCGTCCTGCGGCCCCGGTACGGGAAGGTCGTGCAGGCGCTCGTCCTGTCGACCATGTTCGTCCCGGCGATCGTCCTGCTCGTCCCGCTGTACCTGACGATCCTCGACCCGCCGCTGCTGGGCCGGTCGCTCATCAACAGCTTCTGGGCCGTGTGGCTGCCGGCGGGCGCGAGCGCGTTCAACGTGCTGCTCGTCCAGCGGTTCTTCGACAGCCTCCCGCGCGAGGTGTTCGAGGCCGCGCGCATGGACGGCGCCGGGCCGTACCGGCTGTTCTGGTCGGTCGTCCTGCCGATGTCCAAGCCGATCATCGGCGTCGTCTCGGTGTTCGCGGTCATCGCGGCCTGGAAGGACTTCCTCTGGCCGCTGCTCGTCCTCAAGGACCCGGCGATCCAGCCGCTGTCCGTGCGCCTGCCGTCGATCGAGGCGTCGACCGACCTCGGCGTGTTCCTCGCGGCGCTCGCGATCTCCACGCTCATCCCGGTCGCGCTGTTCCTGGTGTTCCAGCGCATGTTCCTCCAGGGCGCCGGCCTCGGAGGAGCGGTCAAGGGCTGACCCCCGGTACATCGCCGAACACGACTTTGGTGTCGTTATCCCGCGGATAACGACACCAAAGTCGTTCTCGACCGCGCGCGCGGTCGTGCTCAGCCGCGGCCGCGGGGCTGCATCGCGCGCAGGACGGCGTCGTGGACGTCGGTGTTGCGCTGCGCGCCGGCGAGCCGCTCGGCGCCCGGCCCCTGCGCGGTGATCGGCGTGGCCTCGCCGGTGTGGCCGCCCGTGGTCCAGTCGACCGTGAACTGGAGGTCCGACCCCGCGAGGTCGAACGGGCCGTCCTCGGTCGTGGCGCCCTCGCCGCTCTCGTCCTCGGGGTCGACGTTCTCGATCGCCAGCCCGCCCGTGGCGTGGTCGCCCACGACGAGCACGAGCGTGCCCCGGTTCTTCTTCGCGAAGTCGAGCGCGAGCGCGACGGTCTCGTCGAGCGCCTGCCCGGCCTGGATCGTGCGCGTCGCGTTGCTGCGGTGCGCGAACTCGTCGACCGCCTCCTCCTCGACGAGCAGGAAGAACCCGTCGCGGTCGCGCTTCAGCACGTCGAGCGCCTTGGCCGTCATGTCGACGAGCGGCACCTCCGGCTCGTACAGGTCGCCCTCGCCCTCGTTGCGCTGCTCGAACATCTCCTCGTTGGCGAACAGGCCGAGCAGCTTGCGACCGCGCGCGTCCGCGAGCCCCTCGGCGTCGCTCACGTACGTGTAGCCGAGGTCCTGTGCGCGCTCGACGAGGTTCCCCTCGGTCCCCTTGCTCTGCTCGGTCGGGTCCTTCGCAGGGTTGTCCTCCCACGCGCCCGGGTCTCCCGCCGGGTACCACCAGTCCTCGCCGCCGCCGAGGACGACGTCGGGCCGCGAGCTCTCCAGGAACTGGCGCGCGATCTCGCTCTGGTCGCCGCGGTCGGGCACGTGCGCCCCGAACGCCGCGGGGGTCGCGTCCGTGACCTGCGCCGTCGTGACGAGCCCGGTGGCCTTGCCCGCGCCCCGGGCCGCCTCGAGGAGGGTCGGGACCGGGTTGCCGTCGACGTCCACGCCGACCGCCCCGTTGTAGGTCCGCACCCCGGACGCGAACGCGGTCGCGCCCGCGGCGGAGTCGGTAACCGCCTCCTCGGGGTCTGCCGAGTCCGTGGTGGTCCAGCCGGCGTGCTCGAGCGAGTCCATCGCGAGCTGCCCGTCCTTGCCGACCGTCGCGAGCCGGATGAGCTCGCGGTGCGACAGGCCGAGCCCGTCGCCCTGGATGAAGATGACGTTGCGGGCGCGGTCGTTCCCGTTCCCGTGGCCCTGACCCTGGCCGCCGCCGCGCTCGCTCCCGCCGAACGGCAGGAGCATCACGAGCGCCGCGGCCGCCGCGACCCCCGTGGTCCCTGCCCGGAGCTGTCCTCGTCGTGACTGCATGAGCCTCCCCTTCCCACCGGCGTCGCTGCCGGTGCCGGCACGGCCGCGGAGGGGACGGTGTCGCCGTCGCGCGCGGGCCGCGCCCGGCGGCGTCGGTGCCGCCGGATCGTCCCCACGCTAGGCAGGGCCCGGGCACTGGCAAGCGGAGCGGGGGCGCGGCGCGCTCACCAGCGGTTGTGGACCTCCTCGGCCCAGCCGACGAGGCCGTCGAACCGCACGGGCCCGATCGCAGCGGCGCCCGACCGGCCGTCGTCGGGCGGGGCGAACGTGCCCGACCAGGTCCCGAAGCACTGGTCGGTCGACGACGACACGATGCCGAGGTGCGTGCGCGTCACCTTGGTGTGGAAGGGCTCGAACGTCGCGTCGAGACCGTCGCCGGTGACGCGCCACGGCCGGTCCGGGTCCGCGAGGTCGTAGTCCCACACGATCTCGTCGGGCAGGTGGTGGATCCGGCCGTCCACATGGACGGCGTTCTCGGTCGAGCCCGTGCCGACGGTCCAGCGTCCGCCCACCTGGATCCCGACGACTCGCCCGTGGCTCGCGCCCGAGCCCGCGCCCCAGTTCCAGCGCACGTCGTACGGCCAGCGGCCGCGCCCGTGGTCGAGCACGGCCCACGACGACCCGGCGGGCACCTCGACCGTCCGGCCGTCGACCCACAGCGTGCCGTGCGCCGGGCGCGCGACGTCCTTGACCGTGTACTGGAAGCGGGTGTCGCTCCACGGCACGACGACCGCGAGCCGCTCGTGCCCGGGCGGCAGCTCGGCGACCATGTCGAACGAGACGTCGCGGGTCCGCGCGCGCAGGCGCGTCCCGCCGTCGACCTCGTCGAGGTCGATCGCAAGGTTCTTCGCCCGGGCGCGCGCCGGGCCGTCCCCGAGCGACCCGGGCAGCTCGACGCCGCGCGCCGGCACGACGGTCGCGGCCTCGCCCCACGTGCGGCCCGTCTCCCGGTCCAGGACCCACACCTCGTGCACCGCGGCGTAGTCGAGCGAGGACACGGTGAGGGCGAGGACGTGCGTCGGGGTGACGACGCCCCAGTACTCCCAGCGCTTGTTCCGGCCACGGTGACGGCTCCAGCGGCCGCGGCCGTCCCGTGCCACGCCGGACGTGTCGACGAGCGGTTGCCGCGCCCAGCCGACCGACCGGCGGTCGAGGCTCCCGTCGGGCAGGGTGAGCGCGACGCGCTCGGTGATCTCCGGGAGCGGCACTGCTCCACCTCCACGTGGTCCGGCTCGGGCGGCTCTGCGGGGCGGGCGACGGCGCCCGGTGCCCGGCCCGAGGAGCGAGCGAGCCCGAGTCTAGGGGCCGCGGGAAGCCGCCCGGACGAGGTGACACTCTGTCCCGTCAATGTCACGTCCTCCCGGTCGGCTTCCCGGCGGGCGGGGCCCCAAGCAGGTGCCATGATCGGGAGCATGCCCCCGTTCTCCCCCCAGGACGTCGCTGCCGACACGGGCCGGGCCGCTGAGCCCGTCGCCGCCCCCGCGAGCGCCGTCGACCCCGGTCCCACCCCTGACCTGCGCCCCTACGACGCGCTCCTGCTGTACTCGTTCGGCGGGCCCAACAAGCCCGAGGACGTCGTGCCGTTCCTGCGCAACGTCACCGCGGGCAAGGGCATCCCCGACGCGCGCCTCGAGGAGGTCGGCGAGCACTACTACGGCTTCGGCGGCAAGAGCCCCATCAACGAGCAGAACCTCGCGCTCAAGGCCGCGCTCGAGGCCGAGCTCGCGCGCCGCGGCGTCGAGCTGCCCGTCGTGTGGGGCAACCGCAACTGGGAGCCGTACACGACCGACGCGATCGACGAGCTCGAGGCGCTGGGCGCGAAGAACGCCGTCGCGCTCGTGACGTCCGCGTACTCGTCGTACTCGGGCTGCCGCCAGTACCGCGAGGACCTCGCGGTCGTCCTCGACGGGCGCGGCCAGCTCGGTCCCGACGGCTCGACGGGCGTGCAGTTCGACAAGGTGCGCTCCTACTTCAACCACCCGGGCTTCGCGCAGGCGAACGTCGACGCGGTGCTCGACGGCTACGCGGCGCTCGCGGAGAAGGGCGGCGACGGCGCGGCCGCGCGGCTCGTGTTCGTCACGCACTCCATCCCGGACACGATGGAGGCGGCGTCGCGCGTCTCGCACGCGACGTACTCGGAGCAGCACCTCGACCTCGCGCGCGTGATCGCCGCCGAGGTGTCCGCGCGCCTGGGCCACGACGTCGCGTGGGACCTCGCGTACTGCTCGCGGTCCGGCCCGCCGAGCCAGCCGTGGCTCGAGCCCGACGTGAACGACCACCTGGAGGCCCTCGCGCAGGACGGCGTCCGCGACGTCGTGCTGTCGCCGATCGGCTTCGTCTCCGACCACATGGAGGTCGCGTACGACCTCGACACCGAGGCGATGGAGACCGCGACGGGGCTCGAGATGACCGCGGTCCGCGCGGGCACTGTGAGCACGCGCGAGCCGTTCGTGCGCGGCCTCGTGGACCTGCTCGTCGAGCGCGCGGCCCTCGCGCGGGGCGAGGCCGTCACCGAGGCCACCGTCGGCAGCCTGCCCGCCTTCCGCTCGGTGTGCGCGCCCGGCTGCTGCCTGCGTCGCGACGGGGAGCCGAGCGGCGTCCCCGCGCTGTGCAGCACGGACGTCCACAGCTGAGCCCCGTACCGATCAGGGAGGAACCCCGATGAACGACGCCGCGCGCGTCCCCGCGGACCACGAGCAGATCAACACCACCATCCGCTACGCGATGTGGTCCGTCTTCGCGACGGCGGCGCCCCTGCCCGCCGACGCGGACGAGCGCGGGGGCCTCGTGGCCGACGCGCTGACCGCCGTCGGCGGGGGCGACGACCCGGCCGCGACGGACGGCGACCTCGTCGTCCGTGGCTGGTACGACGTCGCGGGCCTGCGCTCGGACGCCGACCTCATGGTGTGGTGGCACGGCCCGACGGTCGAGTCCGTGCAGGGCGCCTACCAGCGCCTGCGCGCGAGCGGCCTCGGGGCGCACCTGGAGCCCGTGTGGTCGAACGCGGCGCTGCACCGCCCTGCCGAGTTCAACCGGGGCCACGTGCCGGCGTTCCTCGCGGGCGAGGCGCCGCGCGACTACCTGTCCGTCTACCCGTTCGTGCGGTCGTACGACTGGTACCTGCTGCCCGACGCCGAGCGCCGCACCATGCTGCGCGACCACGGGCTCGCGGCGAAGGACTACCCGGACGTGCGCGCCAACACGGTCGCGTCGTTCGCGCTCGGCGACTACGAGTGGATCCTCGCGTTCGAGGCCGACGAGCTGCACCGCATCGTCGACCTCATGCGCGAGCTGCGCGCGACCGAGGCGCGCCGCCACGTGCGCGAGGAGGTCCCGTTCTTCACGGGCCCGCGCACGACGCTCACCGCCTGGGCGGACCGCCAGCCCTTGTCCTGACCCGGCCCGCGCCGAACACGACTCTGGTGTCGTTATCCGTCGGATCACGACACCAGAGTCGTTCTCGGCAGCGAGCAGCGTCGTTCTCGGCAGCGGGGCGCGTCGGCGCCCGAGATGCTCAGCATGCTGAGTGATGTCAGGCTGGAGGCATGACCACAGCAGCCGTCCCGGCGGACGCCGTCCCCGCCCCCGCGCCCTCCGACCGCGTCCGCCAGGTCGTCGTCCTCGTCGGCTCGCTCGTCGCGGCCGGTGCCGCGGCCTACGGCGCGGGCGCGTTCGGCGGCACCGCCGTCGAGCAGACCGCCGGGGGAGCGCTGTCCTCGACCGCGACGCCCGTGGCGCCCGACAACCCGGCGTTCCGCATCTGGTCCGTGATCTACCTCGGCCTCTTCGTCTTCGCCGTCTACCAGGTGCTGCCCCGGCACGCCGCGAGCCCGCGCCTGCGGGTGACCGCGTGGTGGGTCCTCGTCTCCATGGTCCTCAACGCCGCGTGGATCGGCGTCGTCCAGGCCGGGTGGATCCCGCTGAGCGTCGTCGTCATCGCGGCGCTGCTCGCCGTCAACGCCGTGGTCGTGGTGCGGCTCGTGCGCCGGCGGCCCGAGTCGACCGGGCAGGCCGTCGTGCTCGACGGCACCATGGGCCTCTACACCGGCTG
This sequence comes from Cellulosimicrobium sp. I38E, assembly GCF_001647255.1. NCBI lineage: Bacteria > Bacillati > Actinomycetota > Actinomycetes > Micrococcales > Promicromonosporaceae > Cellulosimicrobium > Cellulosimicrobium sp. I38E. The sequence continues at coordinate 22,682 of NZ_LUAZ01000013.1, read as the reverse complement.
GGTGAGCGTCGCGACGCTCGCCAACGTCGCCGCGGCGCTCGCGGACGCGGGCGTCGGCGAGCTCGGCCTCGGCGCGACGGGCTGGTCCGTCGTGCTCGTCGTGGCGGCCGCGGCGCTGTCCGTCGCGTGGGCGGCGTTCGCCGCCGGACGCCGGGCGGTCGCCCTCGGCATCGGCCTCGCGATGTCGTGGGGTCTCGCGTGGATCGCCGTCGGGCGGTTCCAGGGCGAGCTCGTGGACACCACCGTGGCCTGGGCGGCCGTCGGCGCGTCCGCGGTCGCGCTCGTCGCGGCGGTCCTCGCCGCGACCCGCCCGGCGCGCGCCTGATCACCCGCCGAGCACGCGGTCCGCGACCGGGTCGAGCCCAGGACGGCCGAGGACCCCGTGCTCGGCGGGGCACCTTGCAGGTCAGGGATAGAGGCCGCGGATCTGGTGCGCCTCGGCGACGCGCTGGACGCCGATGACGAGCGCGGCGTCGCGCAGGCTCAGCTCCTCGCGGCGCGCGAGGCTCGCGACCTCCTCGTACGCGTGCAGCATGCGGTGCTCGAGCTTGTCGCCGATCTCCTCCGCGGTCCACCAGTACGCCTGGTTCGCCTGGACCCACTCGAAGTAGGAGACGACGACGCCGCCCGCGTTCGCGAGCACGTCCGGCACGACCGTCACGCCGTTCTTGGCGAGTACCCGGTCGCCCTCGGCGGTCGTCGGGCCGTTGGCGCCCTCGACGACCCAGCGCGCGCGCACGGTGCCCGCGGTGTCGCCGTCGAGCACGCCCTCGACCGCCGCCGGGACCAGCACGTCGACGTCGAGCGCGAGCAGCGCGTCGTTGTCGACCGGGTCGGCGCGGTCGAAGCCCACCACGCTGCCGGTCGCGGCGACGTGCTCGAACAGCGCGCGCACGTCCAGCCCGTCCGGGTCGTGCACGCCGCCGTACTGGTCGGAGACCGCGACGACACGCGCCCCGCGCGCCGCGAACAGCGCCGCCGCGTGCGAGCCGACCTTGCCGAACCCCTGGATCGCGACGCGCACGTCGGACAGCGGCACGCCGGCCTCGTCGAGCGCCGCGGCGGTGACGTGCACCACGCCCGCGCTGGTCGCCGTCGTGCGCCCGAGCGAACCGCCCACGGTGATGGGCTTGCCCGTCACGACTGCCGGGATCGTGTAGCCCTGGTTGACCGAGTAGGTGTCCATGACCCAGGCCATGGTCTGCTCGCTCGTGCCCATGTCGGGCGCCATGATGTCCCGCTCCGGGCCGATCACCGGCATGATCTCCGACGTGTAGCGGCGCGTGACGCGCTCGAGCTCGGCCTCGGAGTAGCAGCGCGGGTCGATCGAGACCCCGCCCTTCGCCCCGCCGTACGGCAGGTCGACGAGGGCGCACTTCCAGGTCATCCACATCGCGAGCGCGCGCACCTCGTCGATGTCGACGCTCGGGGAGTAGCGGAGCCCGCCCTTGCCGGGTCCGCGCGAGACGTTGTGCTGCACGCGGTAGCCGTGGAAGAGGACGGTGCGGCCGTCGTCCCGCCGCAGCGGGACGGCCACGTTCACCTCGCGCCGTGGTGTCGCGAGCATCTCGTGCAGGCCGTCGTCGTAGCCGAGGAAGCGGACCGCGCCGGCGAGCTGCGCGTGCGCGGTGTCGAGGGCGGACGCCGGTGCGGTCGCGGCGTCGGGTCGGGAGGTCGTACGGGGAGCGGGGTCGTTCGGGGTGGTTTCGCCGCTGGTGAGGGTGGGCGGCACGGACGTCGTCGTCACGGTTCCTCCGGTTCGAGGGTTTTCCTCGGTGCCGCGGGGGTGTGCGGCACCGAGGGTCACGCTACCCCCGGCGCGGGCGCTCGCCCCTCACGCGCCCCGGCGGTGCCCCAGGGCGTCGATCGCCTCGAGCTCGTCCGCGGAGAGGGAGAAGCCGGTCACCGCGAAGTTCGCCTCGATGCGCTCCGGCGTCACGGACTTCGGGATGACGACGAACCCGTGGTCGAGGTGCCAGCGCAGCACGACCTGCGCGGGGGTGACGCCGTGCGTGGCCGCGACCTCGGCGAGCACCGGCGCGTCGAGATCGGTGCGCTTGAACGGGCTGTACCCCTCGAGCACGACGCCGCGCTGCGCGAGCTCGTGCACGACGCGGTGGTCGTAGTCGGCCGGGCTCCACGGGATCTGGTCGACGGCGGGCGTCTCGCCGACCTGCTCGGACAGGACGTCGACCTGCTCGACCGAGTAGTTGCTCACCCCGATCGAGCGCACCTTGCCCTCGTCGCGCAGCTCGACGAACCGCTCCCAGACCCACGGCGACGCCTCACCGGACGGCGGCCAGTGGATGAGCCACAGGTCCACGTGGTCCGTGCCGAGGCCGCGCAGCGACGCCTCGAGCGTCTCGCGCTCGCGGCCCGCGGCGTCCGGCGGGAGCTTGGTCGTGACGAACACGTCGGCGCGGTCCACGGACGAGTCGGCGAGCGCACGCCCCACCTGGGCCTCGTTGCCGTAGCCCGTCGCGGTGTCGACGTGCCGGTAGCCCACGTCGAGCGCGTGGCGCACGGCGCGGTACGCGTCGTCGCCCTCGGACTGCCACGTGCCGAGCCCGAGCAGCGGCATCGCGCCGCCGGGCAGGTCGACGGTCGGGACTGGGCCGGCGGAGGCGCCGGGGGAGGAGGTGGTGGAGGTCATGCCGCCAGTCTCCGTGCCCGACGCCGCCGCTCGCCACCGCGCGGCCCTCACCGGGTCCTCGCCGAGCCCTGGATCTCTCCCCAGGACTGGCAGACGGTGAGGAGAGAACCAGGGTTCGGCGGCAGGGCGTGGGCGGTCAGCGACGGGTGCGGCGGCGGTACTGGGCCGGGGTCTCGCCGGCGAGGCGCGCGAACGTGCGGGTGAACGACGGCTGGTCGTAGAAGCCGCTCTCCGCCGCGACCTCGCCGATCGAGACGGTGCTCCCGGCGAGCAGGCGCGTCGCGTGGTCGACCCGGGTGCGCAGCACGAGCTGGCGCGGCGTCACGCCGTACACGCGCCGCACGCGCCGGTCGAGCACCGCGGGCGTGGAACCCGCCGCCTCGGCGAGCCGCGCCGTCGTCCAGCGCGCCCCGAGGTCCGCCTCGACCGCGGTGACGAGCGCGGCGAGGGAGTCCATCGTCGCGTCGTCCGCCGCGCCCGCGCGCAGGTCGTGCGAGACCGAGACGATCCCCACGAGGCGACCCGCGTCGTCGTGCACGGGGAGCTTGGACGTGAGGAACCAGCCCGACGTCCCGCCGAGCCGCCGGATGCGCTCGAGCTCGCCGCGCAGCGCGCGCCCGCGCAGCACCTCGGCGTCCTGCTGCTCGTAGCGCTCGGCGAGCTGCGCGACGAACAGGTCGCGCGCGCGTCGGCCCAGCACCGCGCGGCGCGACCGCTCGTTGGTCCGCGCGACGAACACCGGGTTGACCGCGACGTACCGGCCCGTGACGTCCTTGGCGCAGAACATCGTGTCCGGCAGCTCGTCCATGAGCGCGACCATCGCCGGGCTCAGCGCCGCGAGGAGCGCCGCGCCCTCGGGCCACAGGTTGTCGCGAACGGGTGCCATGTCGCCCCGGATCGTACAAGACGAGTCACGGCGACCCGAGGCACCCTGGAGGGATGAGCAACGACGCGCCCGCCCGGCCGCTCCCCACCCCCGGAGCCGTCGGCGGAACGACCCTCACCTCCCCGGAGGACCTCGTCGAGGAGGCCGTGGCCCTGGCCGGTCGCTGGCTCGCGGCCAGCGAAGGTGCCGGTGACGCCCGGGCCCGGAAGACCGCCGAGCGGCTCGGCGCGCTCGTCTCCGACCCCGCGGGCCTCGAGCTCGCGGTCCGGTTCGTCGACGACGTCGCGCGGCCCCAGGACGTGCAGGTCGCCGCGCGGGCGCTCGGCCGCCTCGGCGAGCTCGCGGGCAGCGCGGGATCGTTCCTCGGCCCGGTCGACCGGACGCTGCTGCGCGTCGGGGCGGGCGTCGCGCCCGTGCTGCCGCGCGTCGTCGTGCCGGCCGCGCGCGTGCGCCTGCGCCAGCTCGTGGGCCACCTCGTGGCGGACGCCGGCCGCGGCCTCGGCCCGCACCTCGCCCGGACCCGCGCGGAGGGCTACGCGCTCAACGTCAACCTCCTCGGCGAGGCCGTGCTCGGCGAGGCCGAGGCGGACGCGCGCCTCGAGCGCACGCTCGCGCTCGTGCGGCGCCCGGACGTCGACTACGTGTCGGTCAAGGTGTCGTCCGTCGCGTCGCAGCTCGTCACGTGGGACCTCGACGGGTCGTGCGCCCGCGTCGTCGAGCGGCTGCTGCCGCTCTACCGCGCGGCGCGCGACCACGGCGTCTTCCTCAACCTCGACATGGAGGAGTACAAGGACCTCGCCCTCACGACGGCCGTGTTCCGCGAGATCCTCGCGCACGACGACCTGCACGACCTCGAGTCCGGGATCGTGCTCCAGGCGTACCTGCCCGACGCGCTCGGCGCGCTCGACGGGCTCACCCGGTTCGCGACCGAGCGCGTCGCCGCCGGGGGAGCGCCGATCAAGGTCCGCCTCGTCAAGGGCGCGAACCTCGCCATGGAAGCCGTCGAGGCCGAGCTGCACGGGTGGCCGCAGGCGCCCTACCCGACCAAGCCCGACGTCGACGCGAACTACGTCCGCCTGCTCGACCACGCGCTGCGCGAGCCCCGCACCGACGCCGTGCGCATCGGCGTCGCGAGCCACAACCTGTTCCACGTCGCGCTCGCCGTCCTCCTCGGCCGGGCCCGCGGCGTGAGCCACGCGCTCGACGTCGAGATGCTCCAGGGCATGGCCCCCGGCGAGGCCCGCGCCGTGCGCGACGAGGTCGCGGCCGACCGGGTCGAGAGCGGCCCGCACGCTGGGCGCGGCGGGCGCGTCGTGCTGTACACGCCCGTCGTGCGCGACGAGGACTTCGACGTCGCGATCTCCTACCTCGTGCGCCGCCTCGAGGAGAACGCCGCCGAGCAGAACTTCCTGCATGCCATGTTCGCGCCCGACGGGTCGCCCGCGGCCAGCCCCATGGAGCGCCAGGAGGCCGCGTTCCGCGCGTCCGTGCGCCACGGGGTGCACTACGCGGAGGCCGACGTGACGCCGCGCCGCCGCCCCCGCACGGGCGCCCCGACCGCCGTCGGGCCGCACCAGCCCGCCGAGCCCGGGGTTGTCGGCCACGACGACGCCGACCCCGCCCGTGACGCCGGGTTCGGCGGGTTCGCGAACGCGGCCGACACCGACCCCGCCGTCGCCGCGTCGCGCGACTGGGCGCGGCACGTGGCCGGGCCCGAGTCCGGGTTCGTGGCCGTCCGCACGCCCCGGCTCACCTCCACCGCTCAGGTGGACGACGCCGTCGCGACCGCCGTGCGCGCGACCGGCGCGTGGGCGCGGGTCGCCCCGACCGCCCGCGCCGCCGCGCTGCGCGCCGTCGCCCGGCGCCTGGAGGAGGCGCGCACGGACCTCGTCGCCGCGATGGTGCACGAGCCCGGCAAGACCGTCGCCGAGGCCGACCCCGAGGTGAGCGAGGCCGTCGACTTCGCGCGCTACTACGCGCGCTCCGCCGAGGAGCTGGACCACGTGCCCGGCGCCCGGTTCGCCCCCGACGGCGTCACGCTCGTCACGCCGCCGTGGAACTTCCCCGTCGCGATTCCCGTGGGCGGGGTCCTCGCGGCGCTCGCGGCCGGGTCGGCCGTGCTCGCCAAGCCTGCTCCGCCCACGCCGCGCTGCCTCGAGGTCGCCGTCGAGGCGATCCACGCGGGCCTGCGCGACGCGGTGGCTGCGGAACCCGGGGACTTCGCGGGGCTGGACGCGGGCTCGGTGACCGAGGTCGTGCAGTACGTCCGCGTGCCCGACGACGAGCTCGGCACGCGCCTCGTCACGCACGACGACGTCGCGCGCGTGGTGCTCACGGGCTCGATCGAGACCGCGCAGCTCTTCGCGCGGTGGAAGCCGTCGCGACCGGTGCTCGCCGAGACGTCGGGCAAGAACGCGCTGGTCATCACGCCGTCGGCGGACCTCGACCTCGCGGTCGCGGACCTCGTGCGCTCGGCGTTCGGGCACGCGGGGCAGAAGTGCTCGGCGGCGTCGCTCGCGATCCTCGTCGGCTCGGCGGGCGACCCGCGGACCGAGACGGGGCGCCGCGTGCGCCGCCAGCTCGTGGACGCGGTGCGCTCGCTCGCGGTCGGGCCCGCGACCGACGTCTCGACGACCATGGGTCCGCTCACCGAGCGCGCGTCCGGCAAGCTCCTGCACGCCCTGACGACGCTCGAGCCCGGGGAGTCGTGGCTCGTGCGGCCCCGGCAGCTGGACGGTGGGCCGGACCTCGAGGGCCGCCTCTGGACGCCCGGCCTCAAGGAGGGCGTCGCCCCCGGGTCGCCGTTCCACCTCACCGAGTACTTCGGCCCCGTCCTCGGGATCATGACCGCCGCGACGCTCGACGAGGCGATCGCGCTCCAGAACGCCGTGCCGTTCGGGCTCACGGGCGGCATCCACAGCCTCGACGACGCCGAGGTGGAGCGCTGGCTCGACGCCGTCCAGGTGGGCAACGCCTACGTCAACCGGCACATCACCGGCGCGATCGTGCAGCGGCAGTCGTTCGGCGGTTGGAAGCAGTCGGCCGTGGGACCGGCCGCGAAGGCGGGCGGGCCGAACTACGTCGCGCAGCTCGGCCGCTGGGCCGACGCGACGGGCGAGGGCGCCGACGAGGGCGCGGGGACGCCGTCGGGAACCACGGCGCCCGGGCGGGCCGCGCCCGCCGACGCCGCGCCGCCCGCGCGCGAGGCCGCGCCCGAGGCGTGGCTCGCGTGGGCGAAGGCCGACGACGCGCGCTGGTGGGAGCGGGAGTTCTCCGCGGGCCACGACCCCTCGGGCCTGCACGTCGAGTCGAACGTCTTCCGCTACCGCCCGGTCGACGTGCTCACCGTGCGCGTCGGCGCGGACGCGTCGCCGGTCGAGGTCGAGCGCGTGCTGCACGCCGCGCGCACCGCGGGGGTACCGGCGGTCGTCGTGCCGAGCACGGGCGACGCCGCGGTGAGCGACGAGGAGCTCGCGCGCCGCGTCGCGTCCGGTGCCGTCCGGGGTCGCGTCCGCGTCGTCGGTTCCGCCCCCGGGCTGCACGAGGCCGCGGCCGAGCGCGTCGGTGAGGTCACGGTCCTGGACCACCCCGTCGTCGCGAGCGGCCGCCGCGAGCTGCTCACGGTCCTGCACGAGCAGGCCGTCAGCCGCACGACGCACCGGTACGGCCACGTGAAGCGCTGATCCCGCTACCTCGTGGGTGCGGTCTCCGCCGACGAGACGGTCACGGACGCCGCGTCGCGGAACGCGCGCAGGCGCTCGGCCTGCTCGGCGACGGCGTCGGTGAGCCCGGCCTCCCACGGGACCCACGGGTCCGTGAGGACCATGAGCCGGCGGCCGGACGCGCGGGGCCGCCACGTCCCGACGACCTCGCCGTCCGCGAGCACCGCCCCGGGCCGGCCGAGGACGCGCCACAGGTCCTTGGCGCGGGCCTCGTCGGCCACGAGCGTGGCGCGGTCGCGGAGCTGGAGGTACAGGTCGTACGGGCCCACGAGCCGGACGACGGGCGCGTCGGTGCCGGGGTGCGCGTCGCGATGGCGTGCCGCGGCGCCGCGGAGGCGTTCGGCGTCGTCGGCCAGGGCCCAGCGCTCGGCCGGGCGCGCGCCGGGCTCGGCGTCGGTGATCTCCACGCGCACCGCGTCGTCGGGCCAGTGGGCCCGCACGTCCTTGACCGGCGCGTCGAGGAACCCCGCGACGTCCTGGACGCTCGCGGCGGGGAAGAAGCGCAGGTAGCCCCGCACCACGTCGAGGCGCGGCGGGGCCTCGCCGCCGAGCCGGCCGTAGAACGACGGCTCGAGGCCCGGCACCCGTCGCAGCACCGGCGGCGACGTGCCGGGCTCCAGCTCGAGCCCCGCCTGGAGCGCGGCGAGGCGGAAGGTCTGCTCGTAGCTGTGCGTCGCGCCGCAGGAGCGGCACCAGCGCAGGTGGGGCTCGGGGAGGCGCTGCGTGAGCCGCGTCGAGAGATCACCCTTGACGCTGGGGTCGACGACGAGCTCGCGCTCGACCCGCGCCTCCGTGCGCAGCGCGTCGAGCACGGCGAGGCCCGCCGCGCGCAGTGGCTTGCTCGCGTCGAAGACCCGCTTGGCGGCGTCGGCCTCGGAGAGCGGGGCGGTCGCGACGGCGACGTCGGCCAGGTCCGCGCGACGGTAGACGTGCGGGGCGCCGCGCAGCGTCCACGCGAGGGCGAGGCCCGGCGGGAGGCTGCCCGGCGCCACGCCCGGGGCGCCGCGCACCGCGAGCCCCCAGGCCGCGCCGTCGGGCCCGGTGTCCTGGACGCCCAGGTCGAGCACGGAGACGTCGCCCGGGGAGTCGGCCGCGCCGGGCGCGCGGTCGAGCTGCTGGGCGTGCCAGCGCGCCGTGAGCACGTCGGCGCGCGAGAGCGGGGTCGGGGCTGCCGAGGACGAGGTCACGAGCTCAGGCTACGAGCGCCCGCCCACGCCGCCGCGGCGCCCAGGGCAGGGCGCCACGGCGACGGGAGGGTCAGACCGAGTCGCGCTCGACGAGCGCGGGGGAGAGGACCTGCGACGCGATCTCGTCCCCGCGTCCGCCGACGAGGTCGAGCAGGAGGTCGGTCGCGCCGCGGACCATCTCGACCATCGGGTTCTGGACCGTCGTGAGCGGCGGCACCGTCGAGGCGGCGGTCGCGAGGTTGTCGAACCCGACGACGGACACGTCGCGCGGCACGTCGCGCCCGTGCGCCGCGAGGACGCGCAGCGCGCCCTCGGCCATGAGGTCCGACGCGACGAACAGGCCGTCGACGTCGGGGTGTGCCGCGAGGATGCGCTCCATCGCGGCGGCGCCGCCCGCGACGGCGAAGTCGCCGATCTCGACCGCGTCGTCGGGCAGGCCCGCACCCTGGAGCACCTCGCGCCAGCCCGTGAGCCGGTCGACGCCCGCCGTCATGTCCTGCGGACCGGCGATCGTCGCGATGCGGCGGCGGCCCGCCTCGACGAGCCGGCGCGCCGCGAGACGGCCGCCCTCGACGTTGTCGACGTCGACGTAGAGCAGGTCGGGCGTCGGGCGGAACGGCCGGCCGACGAACACCGCGGGCAGCCGGGCCGCGAGCAGCGCCTCCTCGAGCTCGTCGTCGCGGTGGTGCGACGCGACGATCGCGCCGTCCACGTGCCCGCTGCTCAGGTACCGCACGATGCGGCCCGGCTGCTCGTCGGGCCGCGCGAACAGCAGGACGAGCTGGAGGTCCGTGCCGCCGAGCGCGGCGCTCACGCCGCGCATCGTGCCCGCGAGGAACGGGTCGGTGAGGATGCGCTCGTCCGGCTCGGGGACCACGAGCGCGATCGAGTCGGTGCGGCGCGTCACGAGGGAGCGGGCGGCGCGGTTGGGCGTGTAGCCGAGCTGGGCGACGGCGGCGTCGACCGCCGCCTGGGCCTCGGGCGACACGCGCAGGCCGCCGTTGATCGCGCGCGACGCGGTCGAGCGCGAGACACCCGCCGTCTGGGCCACCTCGTCCAGGGTCGGCGCGGAGCGCAGGCTGTTCATCAGGACAGTATCCCGCGCGCGCCCGGCCGACCGCACCGCCCCGCTCACCGTGTCGTCACTCCCCGGCGGCGGCGTCCGCGCCGGCCGTGTCGCGCGCCGGCACGGCGTTGTCGCGCGCGACCTGCGCGTACCAGGCGCCGCTCGCCTTGACCGTGCGCTCCTGCGTCTCGTAGTCGACGCGGACGATGCCGAACCGCTTGGTGTAGCCGAGCGCCCACTCGAAGTTGTCGAGGAGCGACCACGCGAAGTAGCCGCGGACGTCCGCGCCGGCGTCGATCGCGTCGCGCGTCGCGCGCAGGTGCGCGTCGATGAACTCGAGCCGGTCCTGGTCGTCCACCGAGCCGTCCTCGCCCACCTGGTCGGGGTAGGCCGCACCGTTCTCCGTGATGTACATCGCCACGCCGCGCGGGCCGGTGAAGTCCTGCTGGAGGCGCGTGAGCAGGCGCGTCAGGCCCTCGGGCTGCACCTCCCAGCCCATGTCCGTCCGGGGCAGGCCGCGCGAGCGGTCGTGCGCGTCGTCCGCGGCCGGGAAGGGGGACGACGTCGCGCGCACCGGCGCGTCGTCCGCGGGCTCGTCGCGCACGCCCTCGGGGCGCGTCCCGCCGCCGGACTCGGTCGCGGGCAGGGGGTGCCCCGAGACGGCACCGCCGTTGTAGTAGTTGACCCCGAGCGTGTCGATCGGCGTGGAGATGATCTCCAGGTCGCCGTCCTTCACGTGGTCGAGCAGACCGTAGGGCGCGACGTCCTCCAGGACGTCGGCGGGGTACTCGCCGTGGAAGACCGGGTCGAGGAAGATCCGGTTGAACTGCCCGTCGATGCGGCGCGCGGCGTCGACGTCGGCAGGGTCCTGCGGGTCGACCGGGTCGGACACGGTGAAGTTCAGCGTCAGGCCGAGGTTCGCCTCGGGCGCGCGCTCGCGCAGCGCCTGGACAGCGAGGCCGTGGCCGAGCAGGAGGTGGTGCGCCGCGGCGAGGCCGTCCTCGCGCGACTGGCGGCCGGGCGCGTGCACGCCCGCGGTGTAGCCGAGGAAGGCCGAGCACCACGGCTCGTTGAGCGTCGTCCACACGCCCACGCGGTCGCCGAGCGCCTCGTGCATCGTCACGGCGTACTCCGCGAAGAGGTAGGCCGTGTCGCGCGAGGTCCAGCCGCCCTTCTCCTCGAGCGCCTGGGGGAGGTCCCAGTGGTACAGCGTCAGCCACGGCAGGATGTCCGCGCCGAGGAGCTCGTCGACGAGGCGGTCGTAGAAGGCGATGCCCGCCGGGTTGGGCGCGCCGCCGTCGGGCCGGACGCGCGCCCACGACGTCGAGAACCGGTACGTGCCGAGGTTGAGCTCGCGCATGAGCGCGACGTCCTCGCGGTACCGGTGGTAGTGGTCGCACGCGACCATGCCGTCGTCGCCGTTCACGACGGCGCCCGGGACGCGGGCGAACGCGTCCCACACCGAGTCCGTGCGGCCGTCGGTGTGCCCGGCGCCCTCGATCTGGAACGCGGCGGTCGCGGCGCCCCAGAGGAAGCCCGGGGGCATCTCGACGCGTCCGGTCGCGGTCGCCGGGTTCGGGAGGAGGGGCGCGGACGGGACGAAGCTGGTCATGGGTCGATTGTCCTTCGAGGGTCGAGGAGTGGCGCGCGGGCGGGCCGGTGGGCCCGCCCGCGCGACGGTCTGCCGCGCGGCGTCGCGCACCGGGGTGGTGCGGGCCGCGCGGTGGCGCCGGGCGTCAGCCCTTGACGGCGCCCTGCATGATGCCCGCCACGAGCTGGCGGCCGGTGAAGATGAAGATGACGATCAGCGGCAGGGTCACGAGGAAGATCCCCGCCATGACGAGCGAGTAGTCGACGAAGAAGTTCGACTGGAGGGACCGCACCACGAGGGGCAGCGTCGGGTTGTTCTGGTTGAGCACGATCGACGGCCAGAAGAAGTTCGTCCACTGCTGGACGAACGTGAACAGACCGAGCATCGCCGCGGCCGGGCGGGCCGCCGGGAGGGCGATCGACCAGAACGTGCGGAACATCGACGCGCCGTCGACGCGGGCCGCCTCGATGAGCTCGTAGGGCAGCGCCTCACCCAGGTACTGCGTCATCCAGAAGACGCCGAACGCGGTGACGAGCGCCGGCACGATGACCGCCTGGAGCTTGCCGATCCACCCGAGGTCCGACATGAGGATGTACATCGGGATGACGCCGAGCTGCGTGGGGACCGCCATCGTCGCGATGACGAACACGAGCAGCGGCCCACGCCCGCGGAACCGGAGCTTGGCGAACGAGAAGCCCGCGAGCGTCGAGAAGAGCACGACGGACAGCGACGTGAGCACCGCGACGACCACCGAGTTCCAGGCGGCCTTCCAGAAGTTGATCGCGTCGGAGTTCATGACCTCGGCGAACCGGTCGAACAGGCTCGCGTCCGGCAGGAGCTGGGGCAGCGCGCTGCGCGAGATCTCCTCCGGGGTGGAGGAGCCCAGGATCAGCGTGAAGTACAGCGGGAAGATCGAGACCAGCAGGACGATCCCGAGGATCGTGTAGGTGACCCACCGCGGCCGGCGCTGGGTACCGCCGACGTTCTTCCCGGCGCCGCGGCGTCGGGCGGCGGCGCGGGCCGCACCCGGCCCGGCGGTCTGGGCGATGACGGGGACGGAGCTCATCGCTTCCTCCGGTCGGTCGTGCTGGCGGCGGTCGTGTCGGCGTCCGTGGTGCCCGTGCGCGAGCGCTGGGCCGAGATGGCGCTCTCGGCGCGCAGGCGCTTCTGGGTCTCGCGGCGACGGCGGACCCACCGTGGCGGGCGTGGCTGGGCGTTGGACGTGGCGATCCGTCGGGTGACGAGGAAGTTGACGATGCCGATGAGGATGATGAGGAGGAACAGCAGCCAGGCGACCGCGGCTGCGCGCCCGAAGTTCTTCTGGTTGCCCCACGCGACGTCGTAGAGGTAGAGCACGGTCGTCATCCACTGGCGGTCGGCGCCGCCGAGGCCCTGCGCGTCGAACATGCGCGGCTCGTCGAAGATCTGGAGGCCGCCGATCGTCGACGTGATGACGACGAAGATGATCGTGGCGCGGATCTGCGGGACGGTCACGGAGAAGAACTGGCGCACGCGTCCGGCACCGTCGATGATCGCGGCCTCGTACAGCTCGCGCGGCACGGCCTGCATCGCCGCGAGGAAGATCAGCGCGTTGTACCCGGTCCAGCGGAAGTTCACCATCGAGGCGATGGCGACGTGGCTCGCGAGCGCGTCCGCGTGCCACCGGATCGGCTCGATGCCGACGAAGCCCAGGAGCTCGTTGATGAGGCCGTACTGGTCGGCGAAGAGGCGGCCGAAGATCATCGAGACCGCGACGGGGGCGACGACGTACGGGAGCAGGACCCCCATGCGCCAGAACGTGGCGGCGCGGAGGTTCTGGTCGAGCAGCGCGGCGATCGCGATGGCGGCGATCACCTGCGGCACGGACGACAGGACGAAGATCGAGACGGTGTTGCGCAGCGACTTCCAGAACGTCGGCTGCGCGAGCACGTCCGTGTAGTTCTGGAGGCCGACGAAGTCGCCCTGACCGCCGAGCAGGTTCCAGTCGTAGACCGACACCACGGCCGTGTACACGAGCGGGAAGAGGCCCGTGATCGCGAACAGGATGAAGAAGGGCGAGATGTAGAGGTAGGGCGAGACCTTGACGTCCCAGCGGCTCAGGCGCTGGGAGAAGCCGACGCGTCGCGGCGTGCGCGGCGTCGGCCCGCTGAGCCCCGGGGAGGGCTGGGTGGGCGAGAGGACGGCCATGTGAGGTTCCTGGGCTGCTGGTGACTGCGGGTGGCGGTCGGGCGGCCGCCGGGGCGGCGGCGCCCGGCGGTGGACGCGAGCGGGGCCGGGGCGGCACCGTGGTGCCGCCCCGGCCCCGTCAGGTCACAGACCCAGGTCCTGGAAGGACTGGAGCGTCTTCTGCCACGAGGACGCGGCGTCGTCGGTCTTCTCGACGTCCACGCGCTTGATGCCGTCCTGGACGGTCGTGTGGATCGAGAAGTAGTTGGCGCCCTTGAACGGCGCGCTGTCGATCGCGAGCGCACGGTTCACGAAGATCGTGCCGACCGGGGCGTTGTTGAAGAAGTCGTTCGTGAACGACTGCACGGCGTCGGACTCCTGGGCCTCGATCTGCGACGGGAACGTGCCCGCGTTCTCGAAGGCCGTCGTCTGCTGCACCGGGTCGGTCAGCCAGGCGGCGAGCTCCTTGGCCGCCTCGGCGTTCGGGCCGGAGGCCGGGACCGTGAGGAACGAACCGCCCCAGTTGAGGCCGCCGCCGGGGAAGACGTCCGCGACGTTCCAGCCGGTCACGCCACCCGAGCGCTCCTCGACCGGGCCCGTCATCCACGCCGGGCAGATCATCGTCGCGAAGCCGTCGTTCTGGAACGCGGCGTCCCAGTCGCCCGACCACTGCTCGAGGCCCGCCGAGAGCTCGTTCGTCGTGGACTGCTCGAGGACCGTGTCGTAGATGTCGATGATCGGCTGGTTCGTCGCGAGGTCCTTGGGCGTGCCGTCGGACTCCTCGTAGGCGTTGTCGATCTGGTTGACCATCGCCTGCGAGATCGACATGGCCGAGTCGTACCAGGCCGCGTCGCTCGCGGCGACGAAGGTCTTGCCCGCGGCGAAGTAGTCGTCCCACGTCGCGTCCTCGCCGCCGAGGAGCTCCGCCACCTCGGCGGGGTCGGTCGGCAGGCCGGCGGCCTCGAAGAGGTCCTGGCGGTAGCAGATCGCGCTCGGGCCGATGTCGGTGCCGTAGCCGATGAGCTTGCCGTCCGGCGTCGTGGCCTGCTGGACCTTCCAGTCCACCCAGCGACCGTCGAGCGACGAGTCGGTGAGGTCGGTGAAGAGGTCGGGGTACTGCATGAGCTCAGGCAGCCAGTCGACCTCGATGGCCTCGATGTCCGCGAGGCCATCGCCGCCGGCGGCGAGCTTGGTGGTGAGGTTGGTGCGCGCGTCCTCGGACTTCGCCGCCTTGGTCTGCTTGACGGTGACGTTCGGGTGCTCCTCGGTGTACGCGGCGAGGAGCTCGTCGGTGTAGCCGAAGTCGTTGAACGTGGCCACGGTGAGGGTGATCTTCTCGCCGTCGCCGGAGCCCGTCTCGTCGTCGTTCGAGCCGGAGCCGCTCGAGCACGCGGTCAGGGTGAGGGTGATGGCCGCGAGGCCTGCGACGGCGGCGATCGCCTTGCGGGGCCGGCGGGTCGTACGGGTGCTGCTCAGCACGGTGACTCCCTTGTCGGTGGGGCGGGGTCGTGGCAGCGCTCCCACCTCCAATGTGGTAGCGCTTCCACACAACGGGGTGATCGTGCTTTCCCGGCCGAACCCGTGTCAAGCCACGGTCGCGACGACGACGGTGTGGTCGCGCTCCCACTCGCGCGTTCCCGCAGGTCAGGAGGTTTTCATGATCGACCGGTCGGTAGGGTTCCGGGGAAATCGTTACCGGTTCGAGACCGGCTCCCCGGACCTGATCGGGGCGCCGGGCGGCGTCAGCGCGCGAGCCACTCCCGGCCCGCGGACTCCTCCGCCGCGAGCGCCGCGCGGACGGCTTCCGCGGCCGCCTGCTCGATCGCGCCGCCGAACAGCGGCACGGAGGCCTTCACCTCTCCCGCGTAGCGCTCCACGGTGCCGTCGCCGTCGGGCGAGAGCGTGACCGTCCCCGTGAGCCGCACCGGGGCGCCGGTGATCTCGAGCGAGACGGTCCCGGACCGCTCGCCGTCGCGCTCCGGCTCCCAGGCCTCCGCCTGCCGGATCTCGAGCTGGCCCCCGACGAAGGACCGGACGTGGGCCGGGATCTGGTCGGTGGGCAGGGTGCGGCGGACCGTCACCGTGAAGCCCTCGACGGCGCCGCCGGTGACGTCGACCTGCTCGACGCGGGCCCCGTCGCCGCCGGAGCGTGCGGCGCGCCAGCGCACGAACTCCTCGTCGGCGAGCATCGCGCCGACCACGGGGACGGCGGCGGGGTAGCGGAGCTCGACGCTCAGGTGCACGGGACCTCCTCGGGCCACGGGCCGACCTGCCGCCGACCTGTGCGGGTCGGCCGCCGGGCCGGTCGGCGGGTTCGGGCGACCGCGCGCGCGGGCGCTGAGGGGACTCTACCGGTCCGACCCCCTTACGCTGGGGTCCGTGTCTGCCATGAGTGACCTCATCTCCCGCCACGCCGACCTCAGCCCGGCGGACAACGAGTGGTTGCACCTGCTCGTGGGCGACTGGCAGGTGATCTCCGACCTCGCGTTCGCCGACCTCGTGCTGTGGCTCCCCACGACCGACGGCAACTTCGTCGCCGTCTCGCAGTGCCGCCCGTCGACCGGCGCGACCGTCCACTACGACGACATCGTGGGCTCGTTCGCCCCCGAGGGGCAGCGCCCGCAGCTCGAGCGCGCGCTCACCGAGGTCCGCTCCCAGCGCTCGCGCGAGCCGCGCTGGTTCGGCGCGTACGCGGTCCGGGAGGAGGCGATCCCCGTCCTGCACGCCGGGCGCGCGATCGCCGTCGTCGCGCGGCAGACCAACCTCGGCAGCGGGCGCACGCCCAGCCGCCTCGAGCTCAACTACGTCGAGGCCGCGGACGACCTCATCGCGATGATCTCCCGCGGCGAGTTCCCCTTCCCCAACGCGGCGACCGGCCCGCGCCGCGGCGCCCCGCGCGTCGGCGACGGCCTCATCCGGCTCAACTCCGAGGGCGAGGTCCTCTACGCGAGCCCCAACGCGCTGAGCTGCTTCCACCGCCTCGGCGTCATCGGCCCGCTCGTCGGGCGCTCGCTGGCGGAGGTGACGGCCGACCTCATCGAGCACCAGACGCCCGTCGACGAGTCGCTCCCGCTCGTGGTCATGGGCCGCGCGCCGTGGCGCACGGAGATCGAGGCGCAGCGCGTCGCGCTGTCGCTGCGCGCGCTGCCGCTCACCGAGTCGGGCCAGCGCATCGGCGCCGTCCTGCTGTGCCGCGACGTGTCGGAGCTGCGGCGGCGCGAGCGCGAGCTCATCACCAAGGACGCGACGATCCGCGAGATCCACCACCGCGTGAAGAACAACCTCCAGACCGTCGCCGCGCTCCTGCGCCTCCAGGCCCGCCGCATGGACGTGCCCGAGGCGCGCGCCGCACTCGAGGAGGCCATGCGCCGCGTCGCGACCATCGCGCTCGTGCACGAGAGCCTGTCGCAGACGCTCGACGAGGAGGTCGAGTTCGACGACATGGTGGGCCGGGCCCTGCGCCTCGCCGCCGACGTCGCGTCCGCGGACACGAGCGTGCGCACCGTCCGCACCGGGAGCTTCGGCCTCGTGCCGGCGGAGGACGCGACCCCGCTCGCGCTCATCCTCACCGAGCTCGTCACCAACGCGGTGGAGCACGGCCTCGCGAAGCAGGAGACCGGGACCGTCGAGGTCGCGGTCGAGCGCGAGGGCTCCGCGCTGCGCATCGTGGTCGCGGACGACGGCGTCGGCATGCCCGACGGCGACGTCGCCCGGGCGGGCAAGGCCGCCAAGAGCGGCCTGGGGACGCAGATCGTGCGCACGCTCGTCACGAACGAGCTCGGCGGCACCATCGAGTGGTCGCCGCGGCCCGGCGGGGGCACGCAGGTCGTGCTCGCGCTCGTCCTGCGCGACGGCAACCGCCAGGGCTGAGAACTCGGGTCCCGGCGCGCCCGCCCCGCGCGCCGCCTGGCGCGACCGCCCGGACCCACTGCCTGGTACGACGACGGGCCGTCACCCCGGAGGGTGACGGCCCGTCGTCGACGTGCTGCTCGACGCCCGTGGGCGGGCGGAGCGTGGTGAAGCGTGTCAGCCGGCGCGGCGCGCGCGGGCGGTGCGGCGCTTGAGGGCGCGGCGCTCGTCCTCGGAGAGGCCGCCCCAGACGCCCGCGTCCTGCCCGGACTCGATAGCCCACTTGAGGCACGTGTCGACGACGTCGCAGCGACGGCACACGGCCTTCGCCTCCTCGATCTGGAGGAGCGCGGGTCCGGTGTTGCCGATGGGGAAGAAGAGCTCGGGGTCTTCGTCGAGGCAGGCTGCGCGGTGGCGCCAGTCCATGATCGTCGTCTCCTTGGCAGAGGGGAGCCTGGTCGCGAGGTGATGACTCGTCGCGGTGATGCCCGGCAGGGGGCTGCCTGGACCAGGGCTCGAGGCGGGGGTGATTGATGCTTGAACCAGGTTCACACCTCGTGAAGCGCAGCACAAGGGGTTACGAGAAAGTTTCCGTCGCATGAATCGTGAGGTCTTCGTCACACGGGTGTGAAGCCGCAGGTCGGCGCGTACGCTGGGTGATCGTGCCTCCCCGCAAGCCCTCCGGACAGCCGCCCGAGCAGCCCCCGACGACGCCCGTCCCGACGCCTGGACCGGCGCCCGACGGCGCGTCGCGACCCCCGGTGCTGACCGCGCTCCTCGTCGGGGTCGGGATCGAGGTCGCGGTCCTGGTCGTCGGCGCGGTCCTCCTCCTCGTCGAGCTCGTGCGCGGCGGGTCGCAGTCGTTCGGGGTCAGCGTGTTCCTCGTCGTCTTCGCGCTGGGCGTCGCCGCGGTGCTCGCCGCGAGCCTGCGCGGCCTGCTGCGCGGGCAGCGCTGGGCGCGGTCGCCGGTCGCGACGTGGCAGATCCTTCAGGCCGTCGTGGCGATCAGCTCGCTCCAGGTGGGCGTCACGCCGTGGGTCGTCGCCGCGCTCGTGCTCGCCGTCGTGGTCTTCGTCCTGCTCATGCTCCGGCCGGTCGTCGAGGCCACGACCCGTGACTCCCGGGCCGCGGCCTGACACCTGCGCGCCGGGCACCCGGGCCCCTGGTGCGTCACGCCTGATGCCCGGGCTGCGCGTGCCCGGACGCCCCTGAGCGTCGACCGTCCGCCGAGGCCAGCGCGAGCTGCACCGGGGTGAGCCGAGCGCCCTGGACGAGCACCCCGCGGCCGGGTCGCGGCCGCCCTGGCTCCGCGAGCCACTCGAGGCCACGACCGAACACCTCGGCGCTGCCGCGCTCACCCGCCGCGAGGACGATGCCGGCGCGCACGCCGCGCAGGTCCGCGAGCGGGCCGCGCAGTGCCGACGCGGCGCCGCCGGTGGTCGCGGACGCGAGGAGCACGAGGCCGTCCCGGCACGCTGCCGCGAGCCGTTCGCCCTCGACCACGCAGAGCTGGAGGAGGACGTCGAGGTCGTCGACCACGACCACGCCGGGCCGTCCCCGTGGACCGTTCCCGAGCGCGTCCTCCTGCCCGGTCTCGCGCGTGCCGGCGGCGACGGCGTCGAGGAGCGCGCCGACGTCGGCCGGCGCGTACCGGCGGACCACGTCGGTCCCGGGTCCGGCCGCGGCGAGCACGGCGTCGCGGGCCACGACCGCGCGCAGCGCGCCCGCGCGCGCGACGTGCCGCGCGAGGAGGGTCAGCGCGCTCGTGCGCCCCGAGCCCGGCGGGCCGACCACGAGCGCGCCGCCCGACACGTCCAACGTGACCGTGACGGCCGTGTCGCCGCCCCGACCCACCGGGACGTGGAACGCAGCCGACGCGAGGCGCGGACCGTCCGGCTCGGGGCCCGGCCCGGCACACGCGGGGCCCGGGCCGGCCGACGCGTGGAGCGGGTCCGGGGTGGTGAGGTCGGCGGGGGCGACCCGCGCGGGCAGCGGCACGAGCCGGAACGCGCCGGGCCGAGCGTCTCGGTCCGGCGCTCCCGGCCGTGCGGCGGCCGGGAGCGCCGGTCTCTCGGGAGCGTGCTCCGGCGGCGGCTGCGCGGGGAGGGCGACCTGGCACAGGACCGGCTCGCCGCGACCGAGCCACACCGCCCGCCCCGCCGGGCCTCCCCGTCCGGCGAGCGCGGAGGGCACGCCGAGCGCCACGTCGTCGTGGCGGTCGCGCGACACCATCACCGCGCGCACCCCGACCAGCGACGACAGCCCCGCGACCGTCGGGCTGGCGCACCCCACGGCGACCGCGGCGGGGCCCGCGAGCACGTCCGCGAGCGCGTCGGCGCCGGCACCGCCCGCCACGCCCGCGAGGACCGACCGGACGGCGTCGACGTCGTCCACGAGCAGGAGGACCCGGCCGGTGGCGTCGGTCCCCGCGGGGCGCCCCTGGCCGTCGTCGTGACCGGCGAGCAGCCGCAGGAGGCGGACGAGGCGACGCGGGTCGTCGCGGTCGACGACCGTCCCCGCCCCGGGATGCGACGCGAGGTCGGCGAGCCCTGACCCGACGGCGTGGACCGCCCACCCGCGCGCGAGCGCGGCCCGTCCCACGGTCCGCAGCGCCGTCGTCCGGCCCGAGCGTGCGCGGCCCAGCACCGCGAGGTGCCCGTCGCGGGGGTCCCACCGGACGACCGTCCGGCGTTGCAGGTCGGGGACGTCGCCGAGCGCGACGGGCAGCGCCGCGACCTCGGCGATCACCGCGCGACCCCCCGGGCCGGCCCGACCGTCGCCGGGGTGCGCAGGGTCGTCCGGCGCGCCGTCGGTAGCGGGCCCGCCGTCGCGCCCGCCGTCGTGCTCGCCGTCGTGCGGGGCGGGGCCGGCCGCACGTGCGAGGCCCGCGAGGTCGTCCTGCCCGACCCGGTCGGGCAGGGCGGGCAGCCACGGCGGCGGCGCCGGGCGCAGGCCGGCCCGCTCCGCGACGTCGCGGGCCGTGGCCACGATCCGGCGAAGGCGGTCGTCAGCGGGCCGGGGTGCTCCCGGGCCGGGCGCGCGGCCGTCGTCGGGCGCGGAGGTTCCGCGGGGGAGGCCTCGTGCGACTCCCCACGGGGGAGCGCCGCGCGCACCCGACGCCGCGGCGCGCGCCGGCGCCCCGACCCGGGCGCACTGCACCGCGAGCGGAGGTTCGGCACCACGGCGCAGGACGAGCCGCCCCGGAGCCGACGCCGGGACGAGCGCCGCGAGCGGTGACTCGACGACGTCCCGCGAGTCGGCGACGTCGACGACCCGCAGGGCGAGGCGCAGGGTGATGTTGGCCCGCACGTCGGCGCTCACGGCACCGGCGGGCCGCTGCGTCGCCAGCACGAGGTGCACGCCGAGGGCGCGGCCCTGGGCGGCGACGCGCAGCAGGCCGGGCAGCAGGTCGGGCAGGTCGTCGGCGAGCGCCCGGAACTCGTCCACGACGACGACGAGCCGCGGCAGCCGTCCTCGGGCGAGCTCGTCGACGCTGGTCGCGCCCGCCGCGGCGAGCACGCGCTCGCGCCGGCGCAGCTCGGACCGCAGCCCGGCGAGCGCGCGGCCGGCGAGACCCGGGTCGAGGTCGGTCACCGTGCCCACGACGTGCGGCAGGAGCCCGCACGCCCCGAAGCTCGCGCCGCCCTTGAAGTCGACGAGCGCGATCGACAGCTCCGCCGGCGAGCGCCCGAGCGCGAGCCCCGTGACGAGGGTCTGGAGGAGCTCCGACTTGCCCGCCCCCGTGGTCCCGGCGACGAGCACGTGCGGTCCGTCGCGGACGAGGTCCACGGTCACCGGTGCGCCCCCGGCCCCGACGCCCAGCACAGCCCGCAGACCGGTCCCGTCGCGCCGTGCCGCGTCCTGCCAGCGGGCGTCGACCCACGCCGTGAGGTCGCCTGGCTCGTCCGGCAGGCCGAGCAGGTCGCCGAGCGCGACGTCCGCCGGCAGCGAGGGTGAGGTCGGGTCACCGGGGTCGTGCCCGGCGGGGTCGGTGCCGTCCAGCCGGCCGAGATGGTCCGCCGCGGCGAGCCGACGGGCGAGCGCGACAGCCCACTCCTCGCTCGCCCCGACGTGCTCGCGCACGGTGCGTGCGTCGTCCGGGCCGGTGACCACGACGGTCGGGCCGGACACGTCCATGACCGTCCGGCACCACGCCGGGACGCGGGCCGCGTCGTCGAGCACGAGGAGCAGGTCGGTCCCCGTCGCCCCGAGCCGCTCCCAGGCCCGGGCGAGCTCGCCCGCGGGCGGGGCCCCGTCGACGACGAGGACGGCGGCCGGACCGGTCGGCGGTCGTGCGGTGTCCAGCGAGCCGACGGCGCTCGCCCGAGGGAGCCAGCGGCACCAGGCCCAGTCGGCCGCGGCGTGCGGCGGGTGCCGGAACGTCGGCACGGCACCGGTCGACAGGAGCTCTCCGAGCACGGCGCGCGCGGCGGCGAGCGCGAGGGCGCGGGGGCCGACGACGGCGACGCACCCGTCGGGGAGCCGCACGGGCGCGACGGGTGCGACCGCGACGGCGTGCAGGTCGGCGCCCGGGCCCGGCGGAGCCCCACCGGGGGGTGTGGCGACCGGTGCGAGCCGCGCGAGCGTCGCCCAGGTGAGCGCGTCTGCCGGCCGAGGGCGCAGCGGGTCGACGGGCGTCGTCGCGCGTGCGCCGTCGTCACCGGGCGTTCGCCTCACGTCGGACCCCGGAGCCGGACCTCGGCCGCCCCGACGGGCCGCGCGGCGTCGGCGGCCCTCGACGAGCGCGGGGCCGAGGAGCGCGAGCGGCCCGGCGAGGGCGAGCAGCGCGTACAGCGGCTGGCGGAACGTCACGGCGAGGGCGAGCGACGCGACCGCGGGCACGACCGCGGTCGCGAGGTGGCCGGCGCTCGGCCGACCCGGGGACGCGTCGACGGTGGCCGGGTCCACGGGGCCGGTGCGGGGTCCGTGCACGAGGGCGGGGCGCGGTCGCAGGGCGTAGACGCCGTGAGGGGTCGCGAGGGCGTCGCCCGTGCGCCACCGGACCGTGCGCCAGGACGGGAGCCGGCGACCGGCACCGGCCGGTCGTGCGACGAGGACCGCCGCGTCGTCGGGCACGCGCCGGGTCCCGCGCGGCACGCGGACTCTGACCCGCGTGCCACGTGGCGTGCCGCGGCGGCGGACGTCGAGCGCGTCGACCCGGGCGCGGCCCGCGCCGTCCGGGACGGCGACGAGCCGCCCCGCGTCCCCGCCCGCGAGGACGGCGACGTGGAGCGGGGCGGCGAGCACGGCGTCCGGGCGGGCCGCCCCGGCGACCGGCCTCCCGCCGGCGGGCACGACGGCGACCGTCGCCCCGGGGAGCAGGGGGCGGGTCCCGCAGCGCTGGTCGTCATCGACCGGGACGCCGTCCACGAGCAGGGCGGCGGTGCGCAGCTCCGGACGGCACACGAGCTCTGCGAGACCCCCGCGCACGTCGCCCAGGCGCGCCCCGGCCGGGAGCAGGACGTCCGTGGCGGGATGCACCGTGACGCGCAGCCACGCCTCGTCCCCTGGCCCGGCGCGCTCGGGCGCGGGGTCGGTGACGGGGGGCGTCGGGGCGCGCCT
>NZ_LUAZ01000012.1:0-89424 GCF_001647255.1 Cellulosimicrobium sp. I38E | reverse complement strand
GACCCCCTGACCTTCAAGGCCACCGGCCAGGCCCAGGGCCTGACCGTCACCGTCGAGGGCACCACCCTGCACGCCCAGGCCACCCCCGAGGTCCCCAAGGGCTCGGTCGTGCAGGTCCCGATCACCGTCACCGACGGCGAGCACCCCCCGGTCGAGGGCACCGCGACCCTGACCGTCGTGGCCTCCACCCGACCCCTCGCGCGCGCCAACCAGGACACCGTCGACGACGCCCACCAGGGCAAGCCGACCACGGTCCCCGTGCTCGCCAACGACTCCAACCCCTTCCCCGACACCCCGCTCGTCGTGACGGGCGCGGTGGTCGAGACCGGCTCGGGAGACGTCGCCTTCACGGGTGACAGCGTGACCGTGACCCCGGACGAGAACTTCGTCGGCGTGATGGTCGTGGTCTACCGCGTGCAGGACGCCACCAAGGACCAGGACCGCCTCGTGGAGGGGCGCGTCCAGCTCAAGGTGCTCGGCAAGCCCGAGGCACCAGCCACCCCGCAGGTCGACGAGGTCCGCTCCAAGACCGTCGTGCTGTCCTGGGACCCGCCGAACAACAACGGCGCCGAGATCACCGGCTACACCGTGCGCTCCCAGAACGGCTACGAGAAGGCCTGCGGCACCACCACCTGCACCCTCGACGGCCTGACCAACAACGTGAAGTACACCTTCACCGTCTTCGCGACCAACGCTGTCGGCGACGGCCCCGCCTCCCCGCCCTCGGCCGAGGCGCGCCCCGACGAGAAGCCCGACCCGCCCGCCGCACCCACCCTCGAGTTCGGCGACAAGTCGCTCACCGTCACCTGGACCAACAAGACCTACACCGACCGGTCGCCCATCGAGACCGTCAATCTCGAGATCTCCCCGGCGCCGCCGAGCGGGGCGATCCAGATGCAGGCGCTCTCCGGCAACCAGGTCGTGTGGACGGGGCTCGAGAACGGCACGGCCTACCGCGTCCGCGTCCAGGCCGTGAACCTCGCGCCCGACCCGTCCGAGTGGGGCGACTACTCCGCCGAGGAGATCCCCGCCGGGCTGCCGGACGTCCCGAAGACGCCGAGCGCGAGCCGCGCCGCGGACTCGCCGCTCAACGGCGGGTCGATCGACGTGTCGTGGGAGCAGCCGTTCGAGAACGGTGACGCCATCAAGGCGTACCACCTCCAGCGGTACCGCAACGGCTCGCCCGACGGGGCGGCGCTGACCCTCACGGGGCTCAGCCACAAGGCGACCGGGCTCGACAACGAGTCGTCCTACACGTTCACCGTGACCGCCGAGAACAAGGCGGGCGTGACCGCGCAGAGCTCGGCGTCCGCGGCGGTCGTGCCCTACGGCCGTCCGGAGGCCCCGCCCCGGCCGAGCGTGCAGAACGTCGGGTCGTCGTCCCAGGACAGCGGCATCCCGCGCGTCTCGTGGGGCGCCGCCGACGCCAACGGCAGCCCGATCACCGCCTACACCGTGACGGCCTCGCCGGGCGGGACGTCCAGGCAGGTGTCCGGGACGTCGGTGGACTTCACGGGCCTCAACCCCGGCTCGTACACGTTCACCGTGACCGCGACCAACCTCGGCGGTACGTCGACGTCGAGCCCCGCGTCGGCGTCGATCAACGCCTACGACAAGCCGGGGACCCCGGGCGTCTCGGTGTCCCGGACGGGCGTGAACCGTGGCCAGTTCTCCATCTCGGCGCCCTCGTCGAACGGCGGCAACGGGATCTCGCGCTACGAGTGGCAGCTCTCCGGCAGCCAGAACACGTCCGGCACGGGGCAGACGGTCAACGTCGGCTCCGACTACGAGCAGACGTTCCGGCTGATCGCGCGGGCGTGCAACGCGGCCGGGTGCGGGGCGTGGAGCAATCAGGCCACGTTCACCACCGACCCCCGGCCCGACCCGCCCCGGATCTGGGCGTCGCGCGGTGCCCCGGCGACCACGGGATCGCTGGGCGACTGCAACAACATCAACATCTGCACCCGGTACCGCCTCAACACGAACGCGACGTTCCCGAGCGGGACGTACACCGTGCAGTGCATGACGAACGCGGGCGGCTACGACCACGCCATCACGGGCGGCTACTCGCGGAGCTTCGGGCCGAACGCCTCGTTCGACCTGCCGTGCATCATGGGCAACTACTACCCCGCCCCGCAGAACTGGATCACCGTGAGCCCGGCGCCCGCCGGGGTGGACGTCCAGAGGAACACCTGGCCCAACAAGTAGCGGAGGGCCGTAGCGGCTGATCTGCCGTCGGCGAATGTGCCGACGGCAGATCGACCGCCCGTCCGGGTCGTCCCGGGGCCACGGTGGTGCCATGACCACGCACACGTCACGCCCACCGCACGCGGAGGCCGTCGCCCCGGCGGCGTCGTCCTTCGACGACCAGCTCACGACGCGCCTGCTCCACCAGCGCATCGTCGTCCTCGGCTCGGCCGTGGACGACGCCGTCGCGAACCGTCTGTGCGCGCAGCTCCTCCTGCTCTCGGCCGAGGACCCGCGCGCGGACGTCGCGCTGTACGTCAACTCCCCCGGCGGCTCGGTGAGCGCCGGGCTGGCCATCTACGACACGATGCGGCTCATCCCCAACGACGTCTCGACGGTCGCGATGGGCTTCGCCGCGAGCATGGGGCAGTTCCTCCTGTGCGCGGGGACGCCGGGCAAGCGGTTCGCGCTGCCGCACGCGCGGATCATGATGCACCAGCCCTCGGCGGGGATCGGCGGCACCGCCGTCGACATCGCGATCCAGGCCGAGAACCTCGTCTACACCAAGGGCCTCATGCACCGGCTGACCGCCGAGAGCACCGGCCAGAGCGTCGAGACCATCGCCGACGACTCCGACCGGGACCGCTGGTTCACGGCGCAGCAGGCGCTCGAGTACGGCATGGTCGACCGGATCGTCGAGTCCGTCGACGACGTCCGTCCCGCCCGCGCGGCCCGGAAGGTGGGCCTGTGATGGCGAGCTACACGATCCCGACCGTCGTCGAGAGGACCCCGCTCGGGGAGCGCGCGTTCGACGTCTTCTCCCGCCTGCTGTCGGAGCGCATCGTCTTCCTCGGCACGGAGATCGACGACGGCGTCGCGAACGTCGTCATGGCGCAGCTCCTCCACCTGGAGTCCGACGCCCCGGACCAGGAGATCGGCCTGTACATCAACTCCCCCGGCGGCTCCGCGACCGCGCTCATGGCGATCTACGACACGATGCAGTTCGTCCGCTGCGACGTGTCGACCATCTGCATGGGCCAGGCGGCGTCGGCCGCGGCCGTGCTGCTCGCGGCGGGGACGCCGGGCAAGCGGTTCGTGCTCGAGCACTCGCGCGTGCTGCTGCACCAGCCCTCGGGCGGCGGCGAGGGCACCATCTCCGACCTGTCGATCCAGGCCGAGGAGATCCTGCGGATCCGGTCCGAGACGGAGGAGGTGCTGTCCCGCCACACGGGTCAGACCGTCGAGCGCCTGCGCGCGGACACCGACCGCGACCTCGTGCTCACGGCGCGCCAGGCCGTCGAGTACGGCGTCGCGGACGCTGTCGTCACCTCGCGCAAGCTCGCCGCGGCCGCCTGACCCGCGGTCGAGCGCTGCGTCCGTGGTCGACCGATGCGTCCCGAGACGCAGCTCTCGGCCGCAGACGCATCGCTCGCCGCGTGCCGCCGTGCGTTCGGGTCTACCCGCGCCGCCGGAACCACGATCGGCGCCGTGGCTCCGTCGCCCGCTCGTCCGACGTCGCCGTCGGCTCGTCGGGCTGCTCGCCCGGCGACCTTGCCTCCTCCGGCGGCGGAGTGCCCGGTCCCGGCTCGTCCGGGGCAGCTTCCTCGACGGCCGGAGCCGGGTCGACGACGGCGTCCACCCTCGCGGCGTCGGCGTCAGGTCCCGACGCGTCCGGGTCGGGCTCGTGCACGGGCTCCGCCGCACGCCGCGCGGTCGCCTCGATGCCGGCGATCCGCCCGTGCTCGTCGAACCGGACGGTCACGCTCCCGTCGGGCAGGGTGAGCGCCAGCGCGCCGCCGTCGTCCGTCGTCTCGAGGCCGCGCGCGGCCGCGTAGGACGCGACCGCACGGCGGTGGTCGACGACCGTGACGGACAGCAGTCCCTCGCTCAGTACCCGCACGACGCGCGGGACGCTCGGCGCGGGCAGCGCGAGGCTGGCGGCGTCGAGGAGGAACCACGCGCGCGTCCCGCCGCCGACGGGGGCGCTGTAGTGGGTCCAGGACCCGGTGACGGCCTTGGCCGCGAGCGCGAGGCGGTACGGGAGGTCGTCGGCGAGCGGCAGCTCCGCCTCGGTCGCCTCGCGTAGGCCGGTCTCGCGGGTCTTCTCGGCGGCGCGCAGCACGTCGTCGGGGAAGCCGTTGACGTTGTTCCACGCCCACATCCAGCTCCCGGGGCCGGGCGCGGCCGTGCCGAGGAACTGGAGCCGGCACGTCGTCGTCTCACCGGACGCGGCGGTGAAGGTGAACGTGCCCTCCGCCATCTCGGCGCCCCACGCGTCGTCACCGTGGTCGTCGGCGAGCTGGAGCTGGTGCTCGTGCGAGAGGAACGCGGCGTCGTCGACGAGCTCCTGGAGGGCCGGGGCGGTCTGCTCTGCCGTGCCGTGCGCGGTCTGCGGCTCCGTCATCCCTCGACGGTAGCCGCGCGCCTCCCCCCGCACCGGGGCACGACACGCGGTGCCGACCAGGTACCCGTCAGGTGCGTCTCGACCCCCGGGTCCGCGGGGCTCAGGCCGCGAGGAGCAGGACGTCGGCGGTGCGCGCGGTCGGGCGCGACGCGAGGGTCGGGGTCGCGATCGTGGTCCGCGCGACCGGGAGGTCGCGCACGGGCTCGCCCGCCGGGGCGGGGTGCCGCGGCGCGGAGAGCGCGCCGCGCTCCCGGACGGAGGAGAGCACGCGCACCGGGGCGACGGGGCGCAGTTCCTCTCCCGTACGCGCCACCAGGTCCACGAGGCGCAGGCCGAGCGCGCCGCAGACCGCTGCCAGCACCTCGGAGGACGCCTCCTTGCGGCCGCGCTCCACCTCGGACAGGTAGGCGGTGGAGACGCGCGCGGAGGCCGCGACGTCGACGAGCGTGCGACCCTGCGCGAGCCGTGCCCGCCGGAGGATCCCCCCGATGACGTGGCGCAGGAGCGGCTCCGGCCGCCCACCCGCCCGGGGCCGGGGGCTCGCCGGCGCTCCGCTCGGCGCTCCGCTCGGCGCTCCGCTCGGCACCGCGCTCGTCACGTCCATGCGGTCACGCTACCCGCGCCCCGCCCGGGTGCCGAGGCACCCGGGCGAGGATCTGCTGCTGGCGTAACGGCCCGCCGTCGGGCCTCGAGCGCCGGTGAGCGTCACCAGCGCTCGAGCGACCACGCCATCTGCCAGAACCGGATCTCGTGCCGGCAGCTCAGCTCGAACGCGCGCTCCATGCGGGCGCGCTCCGCCTCGCCCGCGTCGGCGGCGAGCGCGTCGAGGCGTGCTCGGAGGTCGGCCAGGACGCCCTCGGTGCGCTCGGCGGCGTAGAACTCCCACCAGCCCGCGAGCGGGTGGTCGTCCTCGATCACACCGGGCGTCGTCTCCCGCTCGGCGAGCCAGAACCGCCGCGCCGACCAGATGTAGGTCCACGGGCACGGCAGGAGCGCGGCGAGCAGCACGCCGAGCGAGTCGCGGCCCGCGGCGAGCATGTGGTCGACGTAGGCCTGCGCGCTCGGGGCGAGGCGGTGGGTCTGCGCCTCCTCGTACGTCACGCCGAGGAAGTCGCACATCGCGTGGTGGGCGTGCGACTCGTCGTCGAGCAGGAACCCGGCCTTCTCGTGGAAGTACGCGGCCCACTCCCGGTCGGGCGCGAGGGCCATGCCCAGGCCGTAGCAGCGCAGGTACGCCGTGAGGTACTGGTGGTCCTGGCCGACGTAGTGCCGCACCGCGGCCGGCTCGACGGAGCCGTCGCGCAGGCCGACGAGGAACGGGTGGTCGTAGAACTCGTCGAAGAGGTGCGCGTACCGGCGGGCGAGGTCGGCGGTGAAGCCGGCCTCCTCCTGCCGGACGAGCGCGGTCGGGTCGTCCGCGAAAACAGGGTTCAGGGTGATGGCAGCAGGCGTCGTCATGCCCACGTTCCTCCGCTCGTGCTAGCGAGATCAGGTTCGACGGGTCCGGGCGGCCGTACCGCTCGTCTCAGTCCCTCGGCCCGGCTGCCCGGGCGGGACGCCCCGCGTGGTTCGCCGCGACCCTAGCAAGGAAGCACCGCCCGCGTCGGGAGCATCCGGGGACGTGTGGGAATATAGTTGTAGCGACAACAAGTTGGAGCAGACATGACCACGAGCACCCCGGGCGCGGCGACCGACCGCCTCCTGTCCCCGTCCACGAGCATGGACGCCGTCACGCTGCGCGTCGGCGACCTCGAGCAGATGACGTCCTACTACACGGGCGCGTTCGCGCTCGCTCCCCTCGAGGAGCGTTCCCGCGGCACCGAGGTGCACCGTGTCCTCGGCCGCGGCACGACGCCCATGCTGCGCCTCGTGCACACGCCCGGCCTGCCCGCCGTCGACCGGCGCCAGGCCGGCCTGTTCCACACCGCGTTCCTGTTCGACGACGCCGCAAGCCTCGCCGCGACCGTCTACCGCGCCGCGCAGGACCGCCGGGGGTCGTTCGTCGGGTCGAGCGACCACCTCGTCAGCGAGGCGTTCTACTTCACCGACCCCGAGGGCAACGGCGTCGAGCTGTACACCGACCGGCCGCGCGAGACGTGGGTGCGCGAGCGGGGGCAGATCCGCATGGCCACCGAGTTCCTGGACCCGAACGCGTACCTGCGCACGCACCTCGACCAGGAGACGTTCGACGCCGGGCCCTCGCTCGCCGGGCGCGTGGGGCACGTCCATCTCCAGGTCGGTGACATCGCGACCGCCCACGACTTCTACGTCGACGCCGTCGGGTTCGAGGCCACGGTCACCGAGTACAGCGGCGCCCTGTTCGCGTCCGCCGGCGGCTACCACCACCACGTCGCGATGAACGTCTGGAACAGCGCCGGCGCCGGGCCGCGCGCCGCGAGCCTCGGCCTCGGGGACGTGGCGATCACCGTGCCCGGCCGCGACGACCTCGACGCGCTCGTCGCCCGCCTGCGCGCCCGTGGCCTGCAGCACGCCGACGACGGCCGCTCCGTCGTCGTGCACGACCCGTGGGGCACGCGCGTCACGCTGGCCGTGCCCGGCACGACGACCGACGAGCTGCTCGCGCGATGAGCGCTCCGGCTCCCCTCGTCGCGGTCCGGTCCGACGCGGACCCGACGAGCCCGCCCGCGGGGGGCGCCGTCGTCGTGCTGCTCCACGGGTTCGGCTCGCACGAGCACGACCTCGCCGGCCTCGGCCCGCACCTCGGTGCGCCCTGGGTCTCGCTGCGCGCCCCGCTCGCCCTCCCCCCACGGCGGGTTCGCGTGGTTCCCGATCGTCACGCCCGGCGACCCCGACCCCGAGCCCGTCGCGCGCGCGACCGAGGCCGTCTGGGACTGGGTCGACGCCGAGCTCGGTACCGACCGACCGGTCGTCCCCGTCGGGTTCTCCCAGGGTGGGCTCATGGCCACGCAGCTCCTGCGCACGCGCCCCGAGCGCGTGGCGGCGACCGTCGTCCTCGGCGGGTTCGTCCAGGCGGCCGAGCAGCCCGCCGACGCCGCGCTCGCCGCGTCGCGCCCGCCCGTCTTCTGGGGCCGCGGCGCCGACGACCGGGTCATCGCGCCGCACGCGGTCGACCGCACCGCCGCGTGGCTGCCGGACCGCTCGACGCTCGTCGAGCGCGTCTACCCCGGTCTCGCGCACGGCACCGACGCGCGCGAGCTCGCCGACGTCCGGGCGTTCCTCGACGACGTCGTGGGGCGAGCGGCGACCTGACACCCCGGGTCACGCCCCACCGGGCGGGCGGCACGGGGCGCGGGCCGGGCGTCGGGCGCGCACGATGGGAGCACACCCGCCGTGCGCACCGAGGAGCGACGCCGATGTTCCGCAGCCTCTTCCCGATCCTCACCGTGGCCGACCTCGAGCGGTCGCTCGGCTTCTACCGCGACCTGCTGCGCGGGACCGTCGAGTACGCGTTCCCCGACGACGGGCCGCCGGTCTACGTGAGCCTGCGCGTGGGCGGCTCGCCGCTCGGCCTGGGCCAGGGCGAGCCGCCTCCCGCGGACACGCGGATCGTGCTGTGGGTGTACGTCGACGACTGCGACCGCGCCGTCGAGCACCTCGCCGCCGCCGGCGTGCCGGTGCTCGAACCACCCACGGACCAGCCGTGGGGCGAGCGCGTCGCGCGCGTGCAGGACCCGGACGGCACCGTCGTGGTCCTCGGCCAGGAGGCCGCGCCGCCGCCGGAGCCCGACGGCCCGACAGGCCTCTCGTAGGCTCGGTGCCCCCACCGGGACTCGAACCCGGAACACGCCGGGTTTAAGCCGGCCGCCTCTGCCAGTTGGGCCATGGGGGCGCGGGCCGAATCTACCGCGAGCGCGGCTCTCCCCGGGCCGTCGGCGCTCGACCCGACCAGGACGCCGCGAGGGGCGAGCCGTTCGCGCGGCTCGCCCCTCGTCGTCGGGCAGGTGCCGGGGATCCCGGCGGGTGCGGACGGGCGTCAGGACGCCTTGGCCGCCGGCGTCCGGTCGTCGGCGTCGACGGTGCCCGTGCCGGACTCCGCCGCGGCCGCCGAGCCCTGCGCGGTCTGCTTGACCGGCTCGCCGTCCTTCTTGGGCGGCACCGACGCGGCGCGGAACTCCGCGCGCGGGTCATGCAGGGAGCCCAGCGACACGAGCTCGCGGCCCAGGAGGAACTGCCCGATCCAGCCGATGAAGATGCGGATCTTGCGGTTGCCCGTGGGCATCGCCATGACGTGGTAGCTGCGGTGCATGAGCCACGCGAGCACGCCGCGCAGCTTGAACACGCCGAACAGCTCCGCGACGCCCTTGTACAGGCCGAGGGACGCGACCGTACCGACGCTCTTGTGGCGGTACTCGACCGGCTTCTCGCTGTGCAGCTCGAGCGCGAGGTTGTCGGCCAGGCGCGTCGCCTCGCGGATCGCGTGCTGCGCGTTCGGCGGGCAGAACTTGCCCGGGTTGAGCACGTCCGGGACGGCGGCGCAGTCGCCCGCGGCCCAGGCGTTCGGGACGACGTTGCCGTCGGCGTCCGCGACCTGGAGCGTCGGGAGCACCGTGACGCGGCCCATCTTGTCCACGGGGAGGTCCGAGGCCTCCTTGATGACCGGGTTCGCCTTGACGCCCGCGGTCCACACGATCGTGTCGGAGTCGAACTCCACGCCCGTCGACGTGACGACGTGACCGTCCACGCACGACGACAGGAACGTGTTGAGGTGGAACTCGATGCCGCGCTTCTTCAGTTCCTCGAGCGCGTAGCCCGCCATGGGCTCGCTGAGCTCGGGCAGGATGCGCCCGGCGCCCTCGATCATGACGAAGCGGAGGTCCTTCTCCTCGATCGTCGCGTAGTTGCGGGTCGCGTAGCGCGCCATGTCCTCGATCTCGGCGATCGCCTCGACGCCCGCGAACCCGCCGCCGACGAACGTGAACGTCAGCATGCGACGGCGCAGCTGCTCGTCCCAGGTGGACGAGGCGACGTCCATGCGGTTGAGCACGTGGTTGCGGACCGCGATGGCCTCCTCCACGTTCTTGAAGCCGATCGCGTTCTCCGCGAGCCCGGGGATGGGGAGCGTGCGCGACACCGAGCCGAGGCCGACGATCAGGTGGTCGTACGTGACCGAGTAGTCGTCGCCCTCCTCCGGGTGGATCGTCACGCGGCGCGCGCCGTGGTCGATCGCGACGACCTTGCCCTGGAGCACGTCGACGCCCTTGAGCGCACGGCGGTGCGGCGCGACGACGTCGCGACCGTCGATCGAGCCCGCGGCCGCCTCGGGGAGGAAGGGCGCGTACGTCATGTACGGGCGCGGGTCGACGACGACGATCGCCGCCTCGCGGCGACCGAGCTTCTTGCGCAGTCGGCGCGCGGCGTACAGACCCACGGAGCCGCCGCCGAGGACGACGACGCGGGGCACCTTGCGGGGCCGCGGCGAAGCGGTCTGGGCACGGCTGACCGAGGTCAGGTCATTCTGAGGCATGGTTCCAGAGTATTACCGGTTGCGGCACAGGCGAGCCGGAGCGTCCGCCAGACGGGCGTGACGCGCCCCACGCTCGCCCCGCCCAGGGGGCAGACGCGACATTCCACGCGACACCGCGGTCGCCGAACCCGGGATCGCTCCTCACGACGACCCCCCGCTGGGGAGCGATCCCGGGTTCGAGGGCCCCCGGTCAGCCGATCGCGCCGACGACGGGTGTCGGGCCGGTCGGCCGCGGCTGCGAGCCGCCCGCCGGCGGGGTGGACCCGAGCTCGGGCGCGGTGCCGTCCGCGGGGTCCGGCGCGTCGCCCGACGGCGCGGGGCCGTCCGGGTCGCCGGCGTCGCCGGTGCTCGGCTCCCCGGTGCCCGACGCCGCCTCGCCCGAGCCCGCGCTCGACGGCACCGCGGTGGGCGCCTTGAGGAACGGCCACGGCATCTCGTGCGTGCGCGTCCCCGTCGCCGGGACGGGCCGCCCGTCGCCGTCGGCGTACTCGACGTCCTCCTCGGCGACCGCGCGCAGCGGGTAGACGTTCCAGCGCTCGCGGCCGTCCGTCGAGAGCGTCGGCTGGAAGTACCACGACCCCTCGACGTCAGGGACGGCCCAGACTCCGTAGGCGCCTTCTTCCGTCACCGTGCGCACCGGTCGACCGCGGTCGTCGAAGACCTGGACGTCCCGCACCGGGTCGCCCGCCGCGTCGTACACGAACAGGTTGGACACCTGCATCCCGTCGACCCACACGCCGTCGCCGCCGGGCCCCCCGCCGTCGTACGCGACCTGGTTCACCCCGACGCGACCGTCGGCCACGCCCTGCTGGTAGCCGCTCTCCCAGCCCGAGACGGAGGAGGACGCCCCGGCCGCCGCGGCGTGCAGGACGAGGGGTGCCGCGACGACCGCCGCCGCGACGGACAGCGGGCGCACGACCTTCGGCAGCCACGTCGTGGGCAGCCACCGGCCCCTCCCCCACTGCACGCTCACCACGACGGCCGCGAGCACGACGACCCGCGCCGACAGGTCCGGGGGCAGCATCGCGATCTGGTACCCGCCGAACATCCAGAGCAGCAGCGTCGCGGCGACCCAGCCGCGCAGGATCCACCACGCGGGCGTCAGCGTCCGCAGGAACTCCATGACGGAGGCCCACTGGGGCGTCGACGTCACGGGCCGCCACAGGGAGCGCCACCCCGACGAGAGGATCCCGCCGAGCACGAGCAGCCGCCCGCGCAGCCCGATGCGGGGGCGGCGCGCACCGCCCGGCGCGGCGGCGGGCGGGAGCCCTGCGGCGGCGCGCAGCTCGGCGGCGTACTCCGCGGGCGGGCCGAAGAGCGCGACGAGGTCGAGGCCGGTGTCGTCGGGGCCCGCGGCGAGGGGCGCGCCCGGGTCGGCGCCCGCGGCGGCGGTACCCTCGCCGGTCGCGCCTGCCGGGGCTCCGCGCCGCGGCAGCGCGCCCGGCGCGTCGACGACCGCCTCGGCGAGGTCGGCCTCGAGCCCGTCGGTGAGCTCCTCGACCTGCTCCGGGCGCAGGTCGGCGAGGTGCGCGCGCACCTGCTGCGCGTACGCGTGGACGTGCCCGTAGAAGGCCATGCCCACGGGTGCCCCGGCGGGCTGCTGCGCGGACGTCGTCGTGCTCATCAGGCGGCCACCTCTCCGGTCCGCAGCAGCGCGGACACGGTGCCCGCGAACGTCTGCCACTCCTTGCGGTGCAGGTCGAGCATCGCCCGGCCCTGCGCGTTGATCCCGTAGTACTTGCGGTGCGGCCCGGCGTCGGACGGCACGACGTACGTCGTCAGCGCCCCGCTCGCGTACAGGCGCCGCAGCGTCCCGTAGACCGACGCGTCCCCCACGTCGTCGAGCCCTGCGGCGCGCAGGCGTCGCACGACGTCGTACCCGTACCCGTCCTCGGCCTCGACCGCTGCGAGGACCGCGGCGTCGAGCACCCCCTTGAGCAGCTGCGTGGTGTCCATCCGACCCTCCGTCGGGCGTGGCCCTGGTCCGTCCCGGCACTCGGCCCGCCGGACGCGACGGGCTCACGCGATGCACACTACCGCGCGATGCGCGGTACTACGCACGGCGACACGCCGCATCGCGTCCCCGGAGACGCCGAACCCGGGGTCGTTCCCCACCCGCGAGCGTGGGTGGGGAACGACCCCGGGTTCGGAGGACGGGTCAGGCGATCGACCAGGCGATCCCGTCGAGGATGTCGTGCTCGCTCGTGACGACCTCGGTGAGCGACCCGCCCGCGGCGGCGACGTCGTCGCGCACGCGGCGCACGACCTCCGACCACACGAGCGCGCCCGCACCGATGACGTCCACGCGGCCCGGGTGCATGAAGCCGAGAGCGGTACGCTCCGCGCGCGAGCGGTGGAGCAGGTCGTCGCACGCCGCCAGGACCGCGTCGACCGGCAGCACCGCGCCGTCGATCCGCTCCCGGTCGTACCGCGCGAGGCCCAGCGCGTGGGCCGTCACCGTCGTGACCGACCCCGCAAGACCCACGAGCGTCGCGGCCTCCCCCAGCGGGACGACGGCGGCCGCCTCGTCGAGCGCGGCGCGCACGTCCGCGCGGGCCGCGGCCTCCTCGTCGGCGGTCGGGGGGTCGGAGCGCAGGTGCCGCTCGGTGAGGCGCACGCACCCGACGTCCATGGAGAACGCGGCGTCGGGGGTCGCCGTGCCGAGCACGAGCTCGGTCGAGCCGCCGCCGAGGTCCACGACCACGTACGGGCCCGGACGCAGCGCGGCGACCGTCGACGTCGCGCCGCGGAACGACAGCGCCGCCTCCTCCTCGCCCGAGACGACCTCGGGCTCCACGCCCAGCGCCGCCAGGACGCCCTCGACGAACTCGGCGCGGTTCTCCGCGTCCCGCGTGGCCGAGGTCGCGACGAACCGCGTGCGCGACGCGCCGAGCTCTGCGATCACGTCGGCGTACCGGCGCGCGGCGTCGAGCGTGCGCGCGAGCGCCTCCGGCGCGAGGCGGCCCGTGCGGTCGACGCCCTGGCCGAGCCGGACGACCTCCATGCGGCGGTCGAGGTCGACGAGCGTGCCCGCGACCGGGTCGACGTCGGCGACGAGCAGGCGGATCGAGTTGGTCCCGCAGTCGATCGCCGCAACGCGCGCGGCGCCGGGCGGGACCGGGGCGGGCGAGGGTGCCGTCGCGGCGAGCGCGCCCGGGTCACGGGTGAGGGGAGAGGTGGAGCCTGAGGTCATGCGACCAAGCGTGCCACGCGCTCAGCAGGCGCAGCGGTCCGGACGCCAGACGTCGCGCACGCGCTCGAGCGCCTCGTCCCCCAGCGGGTTCACGCCGGGACCGGCGGCCAGGGCGTGCCCGACGAGGACGTGCAGGCACTTGACGCGCGTCGGCATGCCCCCGGCCGAGATCCCGTCGATCTCCTCCACGTGGCCGAGCGCCTCGCGCTGCGCGAGGTAGTGCTCGTGCGCACGCCGGTAGGCGGCGGCGAGCTCCTCGTCCTCGGTGAGGCGCTCGGACATCTCCTTCATGACGCCGTTCGCCTCGAGCGTCGACGCGGCCGCCACCGCGCCGGGGTGCGTGAGGTAGAAGGTCGTGGGGAACGGCGTGCCGTTCTCGAGCCGCGGCGCGGTGCGGACCACGAGCGGGCGCCCGCACGCGCAGCGGGCGGCGATGCCGACGACCCCGCGCGGGGTGCGACCGAGCTGCTCCGCGAGGGTCTCGAGGTCGCGCTCGGTGACGACGGCGTCCGGGTCGTCGGCGGGGATGGCCAGGCGGGCGTCGGGCACGGGTCTTCCTTCGGGTCGGTCGGGCGCGTCGGGACGACGCGTCACCCATTCTCCCCGCTCGACGGCGCCGAGCCGTCGCCGGTCGGTTCCTCACCCGCGGGCGGGGCGTCCCCGCCGGCCCCGTCGTCGGCCGCCCCGGACCCCTGGCCCGTGCCCGACGACACCGGCTGCTCGCCCGCGACCTGCACCGACGCCCAGATCGCCTCGTACCAGGGCGTGCCGTCCTCGTAGCCCTGGACGGGGCCGTCGGTGATCGTCCGGCCGGTCTGCGGGTCGATGTCGTCGACCACCGTCTCCGGGTCGAGCACGCGCCACGGCCGCTCGCCCGGCATGACGAAGTTGAGGCGGTCCCGCGCCTCGCGCTCGACGTACGCCTGGTCGTCCCAGCGGTCCAGCTCGGACTGGAGGTCGTCGCGCCGGGTCTCCGCCTGCGCGAGGTCGTTGCGCAGCTCGCGCAGCTCCCCCGTCTGGTTCACGTACGCCCGCAGGGTGGGCAGCAGCAGCACCACGGCGAGCAGCACGACGACGGACAGCACCAGGGTGCGGACCGTCACCACCTCGGGCAGCAGGAAGCCGTACCGGCTCCGGCGCCGGTCCTCCGGCGCGGGGCCCGCGGCGCGGCGCGACGGAGCCGGGCGCTGCGCGCGCGTGGCCGGCCGGCGTGCGCCCGACGACGCGGTGGCCTTCGCGCCCGTCGTGGAGCTCTTCCCGGTCGTCGGCCGCGGGCGCGACGCGCCCGGGGACGCGGCGGGCTTGGACGTCGACGAGCGGGACGACGCTCCGGACGCCGTCGAGCCCGACCGGGCCGGCTTCGATCCGGACGACCCGCGCGCAGGCCCGGTCCCCGGGCGCGCGGGGGCACCGGGGCGCGGAGGGCGGCGCGAGGACGGCATGCCCCGATTGTGCTGCCGGGACCGGCCTGGCCCGGGGAGCACGCGCGGGGCGCCCGCGAACGTGAGCCGATCGACACGACATCTTCACCCGCGACCGTGACCTGCGACGGCGTCGTGCGCGCGTCGTGCACCGGTCCCGGACGCGCCGGAGCCCGGCGGGCCGACGAGCGGCCCACCGGGCTCCGGGTGCCGGGACGTCCCGGCGGAGTTGCTGCGTGACCGGACGGTCAGCCGCAGGTCAGCCCTGCACCGTCCAGCGCGGGAACGCGCCGCGGCCGGCGTAGCGCGCGGCGTCGTCCAGCGCCTCCTCGATGCGCAGGAGCTGGTTGTACTTGTTGATGCGCTCGCCGCGGGCGGGCGCACCGGTCTTGATCTGGCCGGCGTTCGTCGCGACGGACAGGTCGGCGATCGTCGTGTCCTCGGTCTCGCCCGAGCGGTGCGACACCATCGCGGTGAAGCCGTTGCGCTGCGCGAGCTCGACGGCGTCGAGCGTCTCGGTGAGCGTGCCGATCTGGTTGAGCTTGACCAGGAGCGAGTTCGCCGCCTTGAGCTCGATGCCCTTGGCGAGGCGCTCCGGGTTGGTGACGAACAGGTCGTCGCCGACGATCTGCACCTTGTCGCCCACCTCGGCCACGAGCTGCGACCAGGCGCCCCACTCGTCCTCGGACAGCGGGTCCTCGATGGAGACCAGCGGGTAGTCGCGCACGAGCTGCTCGTAGTACGCGATGATGTCGTCCGAGCTCGTCGCCTTGCCCTCGAACTGGTAGGCGCCGTCCTTGAAGAACTCGGTCGCGGCGACGTCGAGCGCCAGGCCCACGTCCTTGCCGGGGACGAACCCGGCCTGCTCGATCGCGACGAGGATCAGGTCGAGCGCGTCGCGGTTGCTCGGCAGGTTCGGCGCGAAGCCGCCCTCGTCGCCGAGGCCCGTCGCGAGGCCCTTGCCCTTGAGCACGGACTTCAGGGAGTGGTAGACCTCGGCGCCGGTGCGCAGCGCCTCGCGGAACGAGGACGCGCCGATCGGGGCGACCATGAACTCCTGGATGTCGACGTTCGAGTCCGCGTGCGACCCGCCGTTGAGGATGTTCATCATCGGCACGGGCAGGACGTGCGCGTTCGGGCCGCCGACGTAGCGGTACAGGTCGAGGCCCGCGCTCTTCGCGGCGGCCTTCGCGACGGCGAGCGAGACGCCGAGGATCGCGTTCGCGCCGAGCTTGCCCTTGTTCGGGGTGCCGTCCAGGTCGATGAGGGCGGCGTCGATGAGGCGCTGGTCCTCGGCCTCGAAGCCGATGAGCTCCGGGGCGATGTCGTCGATCACGGCGTTGACCGCGCCCTCGACGCCCTTGCCCAGGTAGCGGGACTTGTCGCCGTCACGACGCTCGACGGCCTCGAACGCACCGGTCGACGCGCCCGACGGCACTCCGGCGCGGGCGAACGTCCCGTCGTCCAGGACGACCTCGACCTCGACGGTCGGGTTTCCGCGGGAGTCGAGGATCTCGCGCGCTCCAACGGCTTCGATGCTGGCCACAGGTGCTCCTTCGGGGCAGGGCTGCGGGCGCATCGAATGGGGTGTGGCCGACCCGGGCAGGGAAACCCGGGACGCCGCGTGCGCGCCCGCGACGGTGGTGGGTTTACGACCACAGCCTAGTGCCCGGATGTGACCTGCGCCGCTGCGTCCGCTCCGTGGGCCACGGGCCGGGGACCTGCGCGTCGACGATCGGGACGAACGTCCCGGTCAGGCCGGCTCCCCCGCGGGCCGCGCCTCCGCCGCGACGATCCGCGCCTCGACGCGCCGCAGCTCGCCGCGCAGCGCCGCCTCGGCGTCCAGCCCGTCCGCCTCGGCGCGCGCCACGAGGGCGAGGAGCTCGCGCCCCAGCCGCTCGTCCGCCGACGCGCCCTCGCCGTCCCCGACGACCTCGCCCGGGGCGCCGCCCGACGGCGTCGCGAGCGCCTCCCCGACGACGTCCCCGAGGCCGCCGCGACCGGCCCGGGAGAGGACCTTCTGCGCGCGGGCGAGCGCGCCCTGGGTGTGCGAGATCCCCTCGAGCACGGACGAGCGCTGCTTCTCGGCCTTCTTGATCGCGTCCCACTGCTGGTGCAGGTCGGTCACGTCGGCGTCGGCGAACACGTGGGGATGGCGTCGCACGAGCTTCGCCGCGAGGTCGGCCGCGACGTCGTCGACCGTGAACGGGTCCGGCTCCTCGCTCGCGATGCGGGCATGGAAGAGGACCTGGAGCAGCAGGTCGCCGAGCTCCTCGCGCATCCCCGCGCGGTCGCCGGTCTCGATGGCGTCGGCCAGCTCGTGCGCCTCCTCAAGCAGGTAGCGCACGAGCGACTCGTGCGTCTGCTCGCGGTCCCAGGGGCACCCGCCCGGGGAGTAGAGCCGGTCCATGACGCCGACGACGTCGCTCAGCGGGTCGGTCGCGGGGTCGTGCGCGGGCGCGGGATGAGGGGCCGAGGGCTCGGGTGCGGTCACCGGTTCATCGTAGGTTCGGCGAAGCCGGTGATCCCCGTCCGTCGCCCCCCGCTCGACCCTGCGGTCGTGGCCCGCCCGGACGTCCGGACGGGCCACGACCACCCGCTCGGCGCGTCAGCAGGTGCGTGCCTCCACGGCGACGTCGCGCGTCGAGGTGACCCGGCCGCCGTCGAGCACGGCCGAGACCGTGGCCGTACCGGCCGGGACCGACGTCGCGCGGACCGCGAACGACTGGTATGCGTTCGCGCCCGGTGCCACGGCGGTGAACGTCCGCGACCCGTACGGGGTCGTGAGCGTCACGTCGACGGGCACGTCCTCGCGGTTCGTCGCCCGGACGGCCACGTAGGCCTTGCCCGCGAGGCAGCGCGCCGACGCCTCGACGTCGAGCGCGACCTCGGGCGCGGCGTCCGCGCCGACGAGCCGTGCGACGCCCCAGCGGGCCGTCGACTGGTAGCCCGCACCGGACGGGTCCGCCCAGTTGCGGATCGCCGTGCGGGCGCCGTCCGACGCGTCGTTGACCTGGAGGTCGAGCCCGTGGAAGGTCCCCTCGCCGCCCTGGTCGGAGAGGTCGACCGCGAGCTCGACGACGTACCCGTCGGCCGTGCGCGTCGTCGCGCTCGTGACGCGCGCCCGCTGCGCCGCCTCGTCGCCCGTGCCGAACGACACGGCGTTCTCGGCACTCACGCGGATCTGGGTGTCCAGGTCCCGGTAGGCGCCGTTCTTGGCGTTGCCCGCGTCGACGTAGACCTCGACGGAGTCCTGCACCCACGGGTCGGAGCCGCTCACGTCCACCACGGGGTCGGCGACCTCGGCGAGCACGTAGAGCGTCCGGTCGCGCCACAGGGTGCGGACGGTCGCGACCGCGCCGCCGCTCCCCTGGACCTCCTTCGCGGTCGTCACGGGAGCACCCGCCTCCGCCCACACGGCGTCGACCTCGCCGTCGACCGCGGGCGCGGCCGACGCGTGCGCGACCTCGAGGTACGACAGCTCCTCGAGCAGGCGCAGCGTGCCCGTCGCGCCGGGCGTGTTCCACGCGGAGATCGCGCCGCCGTCGGTCCCCGCGTCCGTGACGCGCACGTCGAGCGCGAGCGTGTCGCCCGCGGTGGCGGCGTCGAGCGGGAGGTGCGCGACGACGTCGTACCCGCCCGCACGCTCGGTCACCTCCGCGGAGACCCCCGCGCTCGTCGTCCCGTCACGGCCGACGGCGTGCTCCGTGCCGTCGAGCGCGAACGT
This sequence comes from Cellulosimicrobium sp. I38E, assembly GCF_001647255.1. Lineage (NCBI taxonomy): Bacteria > Bacillati > Actinomycetota > Actinomycetes > Micrococcales > Promicromonosporaceae > Cellulosimicrobium > Cellulosimicrobium sp. I38E. Next base: position 71,046 of record NZ_LUAZ01000012.1, on the reverse strand, counting down.
CACGGCGTCGGCGGCATCGTCGGTCGCGTCGTCAACGCTCGCGAACGCCGTGAGGTGGTCGGGCGACCAGCGGAGCTGGAACCCGACCTCTCCCCCGGCGCCCCCACCCGGCGCGGCGAACGTGTGCAGCGGGAGCCGCTGCCAGTCGGGGGACGCCGTGGCGTCGCCGTCGAGCGGGACGTCGCCGGCGAACACGTCGGCCGTGCGCAGGCGGGCCGGGAGCTCGCCGTCGACCACGCCGTGGTACGCGGGCTTGGCCTTGAGCGCGTCGTCGAAGACGAGCGGAGCGCCGCTGTCGACGCGCCAGCTCCGGCCGTCGGTGAGGCCCCACACGGTGACGGAGTACAGGTCGTCGGCGTGCGCCCGGAACACGCGGAACGCGTCGCGGTAGTAGTACCCCTGCTCGACGAGCGACGCCTGGGTGACCGGGGTCCCGGTCGTGACGTCGAGCTCGGTGACGGCCTGCGTCACGGGCAGGTCGGCGAACCGCTCGATCGCGCCGTCGAGCGCGGAGACCGGCATCGCGAGGCTCACGTGGAACTGGTGCCCCACGCCGTCGACGGGCACCCCGCGCGCGAGGAGCCGCTCGACGAGCGCGTGGTACCGGTCCTGCTTGCCGCCCTGCTCGGTGTTGTAGTCGTTGATGAACAGCGCGACCGGCCGCTCCCCGCGCTCCGTCGCCGCCGGGTCGGCGTAGACGTCGTTGAACGCCTCGTCGGCGTACGCGAACGCGAGGTCGAGGTACTCCTCGCCGAGGATCCGGAACCACTCCGAGCGGCGCAGGCCGTCGGGGTTCTCCGCGCCGTCCGACACGACCTCGTTCACCACGTCGAACGCCGTGAGCGGGTTGTCGCCGCCGAACGGGCCGTAGGCGTCCGCGAGCGCCTGCGCGACGGAGAAGACGTGCGTCCGCAGGCGGTCGCGCAGGACCTGACGGTCCGCCTCCGACGTCGTCAGGGGCGCGCCGTCGGCGCCCTCGAAGAACCAGGCCGGCGTCTGCGAGTGCCACACGAGCACGTGGCCGTAGACCCGCAGGTCGTGCGCGGCCGCGTAGTCCATGAGCGCGGTCGCCTCGGGGTGCGTCCGGAACGTGCGGTCCTCGTCGTACCAGGCCTCGGGCTTCATGTGGTTCTCGGCCGTGACCTGGTCGAAGTGCCGCAGCAGCAGCTCGGACGCCGCGCCGGACGTCTCCCGGCTGTCGATCGCGACGCCGACCGGCACGTCGACGGTCTCCTTGATGCCCGTGAGGTCCTCGACCGCGGGCGGCGGCGGCACGCGCAGCACGACGTCGTCGACGAGCAGGTCGCTCGTGTTGTCGCCGTTGTAGTCCGTCTCCAGGTAGAGCAGCGCCTCGTCCGCGGCGGCGCCGGGGAACGTCGCGGTGATCTGCGTCCACCCCGTGCTCGTGATCCCCGCGAGCTGGGCGAGGGTCGAGTACGACGTCGCCCCGTCGACCGTGCGCGCGATGCTGAGCCACACGTCGTCCGCGGGCTGGCCCTCGGCGAAGCGCACCCACGCGCTGAGCTCGTACGTCGTGCCGACGGCGAGCAGCCCGGTCACGTCGTGCCCGATGCCGTCGCCCTGACCGTCGCGGCCGGAGACGACCGCGGCCTGCGCGCCGCCGTGCGCCACGTCCGTGAGGTCGAGCGACGGCGTCGTCGCGTCGCCCGCGCGCGGCACCCAGCCGCCGAGGCCGTCCTCGAAGCCGGTCTCCAGCAGCACCTCGCCCCCGCGCGGCGGCGTGCCGACGGGGAACGTGAACTCCCAGCCTGCCGCGAGCCGCTCGGCGACGACCGTCTCGACCGCCGCGAGCGTGCCCGCGCGGTCGCCGCCGCCGTCGTGCGCGAGCACGACCTCGCCGGGCCTCATCGCGGCGCGCAGGTTCGCGGTGAGCGTCTCGACGTCCTGGGTCTCCCAGTCGGAGATCGTGTTGACGACGGCGAGCGGCTGCATGCCGAGCGCGACGGCGACCTCGGGGGTCGCGCCCCACGAGCCGTTCGGCGCGCGGAAGAACGGGACCGGGTACTCGGGGTCGCCCAGCGCGTCGCGCAGGATGCCGAGGTTCTCGACAAGGTCGGCGCGCACCTGGTCGGCCGACCACGCGCCCATGTCGGCGTAGCCCGTCGAGTGGTTGCACAGCACGTGCCCCTCGTCGACGATGCGGCGCAGGAGCTCGGCGCCGCCCGGCGCCTGGACGTTCTGGCCGATGACGCAGAACACCGCGTGCAGGTCGTGCTCGGCGAGGAAGTCCAGGAGCGCGGGCGTCGTGCCGGGGTTCGGGCCGTCGTCGAACGTCAGGGCCGCGACGTCGCCTGTCCCCTCCGCGAGACGCACGGGCGTCGGGACGGGGTTCACCGCTCCCCCGGGCACGACGTCGCCGGGGTCGGTCGCGACGGTCGCCACGCGGACGTCGTCGAGCAGGAACGACGGGTGCGCGCCGGCGACCGGCGCGGCCTCGACGTAGAGCGACGCCGACGTGAGGCCGGCGGGCAGGGTGTACGTCCCGCCGATCTCCACCCAGCCGTCGGCCGTCGTCGCGACGGCCCCGCCGACCCACGTGTACGCCGTCCCCGACGCGCCCGTCTCCTGCACCGTGAAGTGGACCCCGGAGGAACCCGTCGTGCCCGCGGGGAGCTTGACCCACGCCTCGACCTCGTACGCGACGCCGGGCTGGAGCAGCGCGAGCGCGTCGGTCGCGACGCCGTGCCAGTCCGCCGTCCGACCCGTCACCGCGAGGCTCGACGACCCGCCGTGCGCCTCGGCGTCGGTCAGGGCGACGGTGACGGGACCGCGCGCTGTCCACGGCGCCGTCCCCGGCGATTCGAAATCGTTCTCCAGAACGATATCGATATCGTTATCGACTTGGGCAGGCGTCTGCACATCCGTCCCTACTGCCGCGCTCGCTCCCCCTCCCGCCACGAGGGTGGCGAGCACCCCCGCCACGGCGGTCCTCCACGTGCGTCTCATCGTCGTCGCTCCCTTGCGATCGGCTGCGCGGGGCGCATCGCGCCCCCGGGCGCACCGGCGCGCCCGGCCACACCCTAGGGGCACCCGCCCGGTTCGAACAATGGTTGAACTATTTCCCGCCATTCCTCCGACCATGCCGACCGGCACCTGAGGTGAGCTCTGGTGAATCGCAGCTCCATCTCGACCGGCCGACCACGGCTCTACCTCGGCCGACCACGGTTCTACCTCGGCGGTGGGCGAGAGCCGGCAGCAGATCATCACCACCACGGCAGAAGGCCCCGCCCCGGTCTGAGTGAGACCGGGGCGGGGCCGGGAGTGCGAGGTCACGACCTCCAGGTGTCCGACAGCGTCACCGAGCCGTCCGGGCCGACCGTCGCGCTGCGGTTGCCGCCGCTCTCCCAGACGACGTTCCCCCCGCCGTCGCGCTTGACGTACTTGTACTGGAACGTCGTTCCGGCCGGGAGGTCGAGGGTCGCGGTCCAGACGGGGTACCCGGCGGCCGAGAGCGCGACGCCGTTCGCGGGCGCCCAGGACCCCAGCGCGGGGATGCTCCCCACGACGAAGACGCTCTGCCCCCACGCGGTCGTCGCCGTCACGGCGAACGACGCGTCACCCTGGCCCTCAACGGGACCGGGCCCCTCGCCGCCGTCCTCGCACGGGTCGCCGGCCGTGACCGTCCCGTCCGAGACCGCGACGGCGGCACCGCTCAGGGCATAGTCCTTGCCGCCGTTGTTGTCCCAGGAGCCCGAGCCGTTCGTGAACGCCGCCGTGACGGTCGCGGCGGCGCCGGTCGCGCCGGTCGGCAGGGCGATCTCCTTCGCGACCCAGCCGGTGCAGGCCGCGGTCATCGCGACGCCGGGCACCGCGGTCCAGGCACCCGTGCCGACGCGGTAGTGGACGTGGTACGCGTTCCAGCCCTTGTCGGTCGCGTAGTAGACGGTCGTCGTGCCGCTCGGGTCGACGGGACCAGGGCCACCGGTGCCGCCGTCGTCCACGGCGCCGACGTGCAGCGCCAGCGCCCCGTACGCCGGGACCGTCGCCGTGAAGGTGCCGGCGCCGGAGACGGTGACCGTCTTCGCGCAGTCCTTCGACGCGACGACGTCGCAGTACGTGCCCGCAGGGAGCGACGTCTGGTAGGTGCGCGTGACGGCGTTCGCGGAGTTGTTGATCGTCACGTACCCCTTGCTGCCGCGGCCGTACGCGACGTGGTTGTTCCCGTCGTCCCACCAGTTCGTCACCGCGGTCCCGGCGACCGCGTTGTGGAAGCCGACCATGCCCGCGATCTCGGTCCAGCGCTGCGTGCAGACCCAGGCGCTGCTCGAGCAGCTCGCGTCGGGGACGGACGTCGCGGACGCGCCGGGGGCGCCGGCGTCCTTGTTGTCCCACGTGTAGCCGGAGTAGACGCTGGGCGCGCCGTAGGGCCACGAGAGCATGAACGCGTTGGCGAGCCGGTACTTGGCGCCCCACTTGTAGTTCATGGTCTCGCCGTTGCGCTCGGTGTCGTGGTTGTCGACGAAGACGCCCGCGCGGTCCGAGGGGAGCTTGTTGTCGCCGATGGTGCGCAGGTCCTTGATCTGGCCGTCGAACCGGGACTTGAGCTCGCGCGCGTAGAAGAACTCGTGCGAGTCGCCGGAGCCGAGGTACTCCGAGGGCTGGATCGGCTCGCCGCTCGCGCCGATGACCTCGTGCACCCAGAAGACGTTCGGGTTCGTGAGCCGCGCCTTGATCGCCGCGAGGTCCGCGGCCGGGATGTGCTTCGCGGCGTCGATGCGGAACCCGGCGACGCCGAGGGAGAGCAGGTCGTTGAGGTAGCCGGCGATCTTGCCGCGCACGTAGTCGGAGCCCGTCCGCAGGTCCTGGAGCGAGACGAGGCGGCAGTTCTGGACGTTGTACCGGTCGCCGTAGTTGCTGATGTTCGACCGGCAGTCGTTGAAGTCGTTCGCGCCGTACGGGACGCCGGGGAAGCTGTCCACCGAGTAGCTCGTCCCGCCCGTGCCGGTCCCGGAGCCGGTGTCGGCGCCCGCGGTGTGGTTGACGACCGCGTCGACGACGACGCCGACGCCCGCCGCCCGGCACGTGCTCACCATGTGCTGGAACTCGGCGCGGGTGCCGAGCTTGGACTCGAGCTTGTAGCTGACGGGCTGGTAGGAGGTCCACCAGGCCGTGCCCTGGATGTGCTCCTGCGGCGGCGAGACCTGGACGTAGCCGAACCCGGCGGGGCCGATGGTGCTGGTGCACTCGGCGGCCACGGCGTCCCACGTCCACTGGAAGAGGTTGAGGATCACGTCGCCCCGGCCGTTCGGGGAGTCGACGACGGGCGTCGGCACGGGCGGTGCCGCCGCGGCGGGCGCGGGGACCGGCACCGTGGCGGCGAGCGCCGCCCCGAGCGCGAGGGCGGCCGACGTCGCGGCCGCGAAGAGACGCCGCAGGCGACCGTCCCGGCGGCTCGTGCGCCGGGACGTTCGCCGGGGACCGTGACCGGCGACGGACGTCGGGGTGGGTGCCGGCGGACCGGCGGGGTCGGTGGTGCGCGTCATTGCTGCTCCTTCGAGGTGCTGCGGCCGACGGCACGCTCGGCATCGAGCGCGGGAGGGCCACGCGGTGCTGACCTGCGCCCCGGGGTGTCGGGCGCGCGTCCGGGACTCAGCGGCGTTGCAGAGAGTTTCCGGATGTTGCAGCAACCTTACAGAGCACGGTGCGCACTGTCACGACCCGTGACGCACTCGTTCGCCGCGAGCCCGCCGCTCGTGCACCACCGACCACTGCCGGCCCGCGGGCCGTGCACCGTGGGCCTGGACGGCATAGCGTCGAGCGGTACGCACCACGAGAGGAGACGACGACATGGGGACCAAGCGCCGCTGGAAGGACCTGACCAAGGGTCAGAAGATCGCCGTCGGGGTCGTGGGCGCGGCACAGGTCACGCTCACGGCCGCGGCGTACCGCGACCTGCTGCGCCGCCCGGCCGAGCAGGTCAACGGCACCAAGCTCGCGTGGGGCCTCGCGCTGCTCGTCAACTGGGTCGGCCCGATCGCCTACTTCCTCGACGGTCGCAAGAGCTGACGCGTCAGCGGGCGGCCGCCGACGTCCCGACGGTCGCCGCCGCGCTCACCTCGCCGAGGATCACGGCGTCGATGAGCTGGCGCGCCCAGGTGAGCACCTCGGCACCGCGCAGCGGCCGTCCGCCGATGCGCGCCGTCGTCGGGTACGGCACGAGGAACGCGCGGATCGCGGGCTTGAGGAGCGTGCCCGGGTACAGGCGCTTGAGCCGGAGCTGCGCGGACTCGGCGAGGTCGACCGGCGCGAACCGGATGAACTTGCCCTGCGCCGTGACGTCCGTGAGGCCCGCGCGGCGCGCGTGGTTGCGGAAGTCCGCGACGTCGAACAGCGCGGACGCCACGTCCGGCAGCGCGCCGTACCGGTCGACGAGCTCCGCCCGCACCTCGGCGAGCTCGGGCGCGTCCGTGGCGGCGGCGATCTTCTTGTACGCCTCGAGCCGCAGCCGCTCGGTCGCGATGTACGACTCGGGCAGGTGCGCGTCGACCGGCAGCTCGATGGAGACCTCGGGCTGCTCCTCGGGGCCGTCGCCCCGGTAGTTCGCGACGGCCTCCCCCACCATCCGCACGTAGAGGTCGAACCCCACGCCCGCGATGTGCCCGGACTGCTCGCCCCCGAGCAGGTTGCCCGCGCCGCGGATCTCGAGGTCCTTCATCGCGACCTGCATGCCGGCGCCGAGGTCGGTGTGCGCGGCGATGGTCGCGAGGCGGTCGTGCGCCGTCTCGGTGAGGGGCCGCTCCGGCGGGTAGAGGAAGTACGCGTACGCGCGCTCCCGGCCACGGCCCACGCGGCCCCGGAGCTGGTGGAGCTGGGACAGACCGAGCATGTCCGCGCGCTCGAGGATGAGCGTGTTCGCGTTGGAGATGTCCAGGCCGGTCTCGATGATCGTCGTGCAGACGAGGACGTCGAGCTCCTTCTCCCAGAACGCCCGGATCACCTGGTCGAGCTGGTGCTCGTTCATCTTGCCGTGGGCCACGCCCACGCGTGCCTCGGGCACCAGCTCGCGCAGCTTCGTCGCCGTGCGCTCGATCGTCTCGACCTTGTTGTGCACGTAGAACACCTGGCCCTCGCGCAGCAGCTCGCGGCGCAGCGCGGCCGCGATCTGCTTCTCCTCGTAGGCGCCCACGTAGGTGAGGACGGGGTGGCGCTCCTCGGGCGGCGTCGCGAGCGTCGACATCTCACGGATGCCGGTGACCGCCATCTCGAGCGTGCGCGGGATCGGGGTCGCGGACATGGCGAGCACGTCCACGTTGGTGCGCAGCTGCTTGAGCGTCTCCTTGTGCTCGACGCCGAACCGCTGCTCCTCGTCGATGATGACGAGGCCGAGGTCCTTGAACCGGACGCTGCCCGTGATGAGCCGGTGAGTGCCGATGACGACGTCGACGGTGCCCTTGCGCAGCCCGTCCACGACCTCCTCGGACTCCTTGGGGGTCTGGAAGCGCGAGAGCGCCTTCACCGTGACGGGGAAGCCCGCGTACCGCTCGGAGAACGTCTCGAGGTGCTGCTGGACGAGGAGCGTCGTCGGCACGAGGACCGCGACCTGCTTGCCGTCCTGGACGGCCTTGAACGCCGCGCGGATCGCGATCTCCGTCTTGCCGTAGCCGACGTCGCCGCACACGAGCCGGTCCATGGGGACCGTCTTCTCCATGTCCGCCTTGACCTCGTCGATCGTCGCGAGCTGGTCCGGCGTCTCGACGTACGCGAACGCGTCCTCGAGCTCGCGCTGCCACGGCGTGTCGGCGCCGAACGCGTGCCCCTGCGTCGCCATGCGCGCCGAGTACAGGCGGATGAGCTCGCCCGCGATCTCCTTGACGTGCTTACGCGCCCGGGTCTTGGTCTTCGCCCAGTCCGCGCCGCCCATCTTGTTGAGGCTCGGCGACTCGCCGCCCGTGTACTTGGTGACCTGGTCGAGCTGGTCCATGGGCACGAACAACCGGTCGCCGGGCTGGCCGCGCTTGCTGCTGGCGTACTCGATGACGAGGTACTCGCGCGTCGCGGCGTTGCCGCCCGTGCCGAGCGTGCGCTGCACGAGCTCGACGAACCGGCCCACGCCGTGCTGCTCGTGCACGACGAAGTCGCCTGCCTTGAGCTGGAGCGGGTCGACGACGTTGCGCCGCCGGCTCGGCATCTTGCGCATGTCGCGCGTGCTCGTCCCCGCACGGCCCGTGAGGTCGGCCTCGGAGAAGACGGCGAGGCGCAGCCCCGGCGCGACGAAGCCCTTGCCGACCATGGCGGGGGTGACGAGGACGATGCCGCCCTCGGGCTCGTCGTCGAGGCGCGGCACGAGGCGCGCGGGCGTGTCGACCGCGCCGAGCTGCTCGACCATGCGCTTGGCCGGGCCGTGGCCCTCGGTCGTGAGCACGAGGCGCCAGCCCGCGTGCTGGAGCCCGCGCACGTCGTCGAGAGCGCGCGAGACGTCGCCGCGGTAGGACTCGACGTCACGCGCGCCGATCGTGAAGGTCGGGACGCCGTCCGCGCTCTCGCCCACGTGCGCGGCCGTCGTGCCCGACGACCTGCCCGCGCCGCCTGCGTCCCGCGCACCGGCGTCGGTGGCCGCGTCCGCCGGCAGGTCGAGGTCCGGGTTGTCGAGCGCGAACGACGAGAGCGTCCACCAGCCCAGGCCACGGCGCTGGGCGACCGCGCGCACCTCCGCGAAGGTCTCGAACGACGCCGCCGAGAGGTCGAGGGGCGACGTCCCGCCCGCCACCGCGCCCGTCCACGCCGCCGCGAGGAACTCCTCCGTCGTCGCGACGAGGTCGTGCGCGCGACGCCGGACGCGCTCGGCGTCGTCCAGCACGAGGAGCGCGTCGTCGGGGACGAGCTCGAGCACCGGGACCATGCGGTCCACGAGGACCGGCGCGAGCGACTCCATGCCCTCGACCGCGACACCCGCGGCGAGCTTGTCGAGCATCTCGACCGCGCCCGGCAGCTGCTCGACGAGCGCCGCCGCGCGCGCCCGCACGGACTCGGTGAGCAGGATCTCGCGGCACGGCGGCGCCCACAGCCCGTGCTCCGCGATCTCGAGGCTGCGCTGGTCCGCGACCGCGAACCAGCGGATCTCCGACACCTCGTCGCCCCAGAACTCCACGCGCAGCGGGTGGTCCTCGGTGGGCGGGAACACGTCGAGGATGCCGCCGCGCACCGCGAACTCGCCGCGGCGCTCGACCATGTCCACGCGCGTGTACGCGGCCGCGACGAGCCGCTCCGCGACGTCGGTCAGGTCCGCCGTCGACCCGGCGTGCAGCTCGACCGGCTCGAGCTCGCCCAGCCCGTCCACGACCGGCTGGAGGAGCGCGCGCACCGGCATGACGAGCACGCGGACGGGACCCGACGGCCCGACCTCCGGGTCCGGGTGCGCGAGGCGGCGGAACACGGCGATGCGCTTGGCGACCGTGTCAGCGCGCGGGCTCAGCCGCTCGTGCGGCAGCGTCTCCCAGCTCGGCAGCACCGCGACCACGTCGGCCAGCTCGTCCGGCAGGTACGCCCGGACGCTCGCCGCGAGCTCGTCCGCGTCGCGCCCGGTCGCCGTCACGACCACGAGCGGGCGCGCGCCCGGCGCCCACGCCGTCGCCGCTCCGCCGGGCGCGGGTTCGTCCGCGGGACCCGTCGCGCGCGCACCCGCCATCGCCGCGAGCAGCGGCGGACGCGCGCCTGCCGGGCCGACCACGTCCGCCTCGCCGCGGGCACGCACGTGCTCGACCGCCGCCGTCGCGGCCGGGTCGGCGAGCAGCGCGGGCAGGATGCCGGTGAGGTTCATGCGGTGGGGGTCCCTCCGAGACGGTGGTCGAGAGCGTCGGCGCCCCGCACGAGGCGCGGGGCTCGGGTCGAGGACTGAGCGGCAGGCACGACGAGGCAGCACGAACGGCCCGGGAGAGACGTCGTGGGTGACGCGTCCGGGCTGTCGGCACCAAGGCCGTCACACAGACTACGCCGGACCGCTGACGGTCGGCCCTCGGTGTCGTGCCGGTGACGCGCCGTCGGCTCCGTCGCGCCCCTTCTCCGGGGTCGGCGGCCGCCGTACGCTCGACGCACCCCGCGACCGCGGGCGGACACGGTGCGGAGGTGCTCGTGAGCGACCGGCGTCGGGTGGGAGCCCTGGGCGCGGCGACGGCCGCCGTCGCCTTCGGCGTCGTGTACGTCGTGGCGGTGCGGACGACGGGCGGGCAGCAGGCTGACGTCCGCGCCCTCGCAGAGCTCCAGGTCGACAGCCTTTCCCTGGCCGTGGCTGCGGCCTGGGCGCGCGCCGCACTCCCGGCGGTCCTCGCGCTCGGGTGCCTCGGCCTGGGCCTGCACGCCCTCCTGCGCAGGAGGTTCCGAGACGTGGCCGCGGCCGTGCTCGTCGCCGTCGTGCCGTTGGTCCTCTCCGGCTGGCTGCGCGACGTGGTCCTCACGCGCCCCGACCTCGGCGACCTGGGCTACGCGTACAACACCTTGCCCTCGGGCCACGTGAGTGCGGCGGTGGGTCTCGCCGCCGCCGCGGTGCTGCTCTGCCCGCCGCGGGCACGACCTGCCGCCTTGGCGTTCGCGGTCGTCGCCGTCGTGATCGCGTGCGCGGTCTCCGTCGTCGGGCACGCCCACCGCCCGGCCGACACGGTCGCGTCGGTGCTGCTCGTCACGACGGTCGCCGGCGTCGTCGTGGCAGCGTTCGACGTGCCGTCGCGACGCACCCCGCCCGCTCGTTTCACCCGTGCCTCCGCGCGAACCCACCGCTAGCCTGTCGCTTGCCGGACGCGCCGGCGGACGGAGGACGACATGCAGATCCGCACCGACGGGGTCACGTGGCAGGAGATCGACGGCGAGCTCGTGCTGCTCGACCTCGAGCGCTCCGTCTACCTCACGACGAACGCGAGCGGCGCTCTGCTCACCAAGCTCCTCGTCGAGGACCACAGCCTGGACGAGCTGGCCGACGCCCTGGTGACCGAGTTCGCGATCGACCGGGCCGACGCGGTCCGCGACGCGCAGGCCTTCGTCGACGAGCTCGGCGCGCACCAGCTCCTGCGCTGACGCGGTCCGCGCTCAGGCCGGCGTCGCGGGCAGCCGCTCGAAGCCGGCGGGTCGTCCGGCGTGCAGGTGGAAGTCGTCGACCACCCACCCCTGGACCTCCACCCACGCGTGGGCGGACACGGTGCCGTCACGCTTCGCGACCCCGAGCACGAGGCGGGGCCCACGCCGCCGCAGGACGTGCCCCACGACGAGCGCCTGACGCAGACACGTCCCGTCGACCCCCGGGACGGACAGGACCCGGCGCGCGTCACGCACCCCGGCGCGCTCGCGCGGTGCGAGCTCGAGCGGCATCGGCTCGCTCCCCGTCGCTCCCGGCGTCCCGGACCCGGCGCAGGGGCCCGCCTCCGCCAGAGGCACTCCCAGCCAGCGGGCCACGCGCGGGAGGCGCGCCGTCCGCAAGCCGGTCTCGACGCACGCCACCAGGGCCACGGTCCGGAGGACGCCCGGCCACTGCCGCGGGGGGAGCCGTCGGGCGCCACGCCAGAACGCCCCGACCGCGGACCGCACGCTCACGCTCCCGCCCTCGTCGCGCGGGGCGCCGACGCGAGCCAGGCGACGTGAACCAGGAACCGCGCCGCGGGCAGCGGCGTGCCGAGCCACTCGCGACGCAGTCGTCCGGCGTCGACGAGGCTCGGGTCCACGCCCGAGCCGTCCCACGAGAGCGCGAAGTCCCTCTCGCGGTCGCCCCACCGGGACGTGTTGAACCGCGCCTTGGTCGTGCGCGCCAGCACCGCGTCGGGCAGGAGGTCCGAGGCGAGCCGGCGGAACGTGTCGGTACGCCCCCGGAAGCCCCGTGCGCCGCCGTCGGCTGCGAGCGCCGCGACGAATCCCGCGTCGCCGAGGGGGTGGACGAGCGTGAGGCCGCGCTCGGCGGCGCCCGCGGCGGTGTTGTGCAGGGCGAGCACCGTGCTCCGGCGCTCGAGGAGCGCGCGCTTGGCGGCGTCCCAGCGGAGAGGTCCGCGCGCGGCGACCGTCTCGCGGACGAGCACGTCCAGGGCGCGCGGTGTCAGCCAGGGTGCGGCGCCGTCGAGCGAGCCTCCGCGGCGCAGCCGCCGAACGGCGAGCCAGGAGGGCTCGATCGCCCCGAGCGCGGCGCGCACGAGGTCGCGCGACGGCCTGCGGCGCGACGAGGCGAGCAGGTGGAGCGGCGTCCCCCTGCTCCCGGCGACCACGCCGTCCCCGCCCTCGCCGGTGAGGACGTGCGCACCCTCGGGGAGGTCCCCCAGGAGCACCGGCTGGCTCTGCACCGCCGCCGGCCACACGAGGCCACGCCGCTCGAGCGAGGCGACGGAGACCTCGCCGAGAAGGCCGCGCTCGTCGCGCACCTCGACGACGATCCCGCGGCCGAGCCCGAGATGGCGGAGGACGAGCTCCTGCCAGCCGCTCTCGTCCGACTCGGGCAGTCCGGGGTAGACCGCCGTGACCGGGACGGGCAAAGGCAAGGACTCGCGCCGCGCGACGGCCGTCGCCACGGCGAGGACGAGGGAGGAGTCGCGACCACCGGAGAACAGGACGTGGCAGCGCCCGGAGCGCACGGCCGGCAGGACGGCCCGCTCCAGGGCGGCGCGCGCCGACCCCAGCGGTCGCGGGCGCACCACCTCGGCAACCGCGCCGACGGGTGCCGAGAGCGCGACCTCGAGCGGCGTCAGCCGCAGGAAGGTGTCGGTCATGTCGTCCACGTGATGCCCCGTCGTCGTGAGGTGCTGTGCGGCGCACCCGCCGTGGCGCGCGCCGCACAGCACCGCGCGTTCAGCTCAGGTCGTTGCCCTCGCCGGTGCCAGGAAGCGGGATCTTCTGCCCCCAGAAGTAGACCTCGTCCTCCCACTCCTGCCAGGAGTCGAGACCGAGCGTGAGACCACGCACGGAACCGACGCGAGAGATCTTGGGTGCTTCGTATGACATGTTTCCTCCTCTCGGGATTACCGTCGTCGCCCGATCACCGACCGGACGGCCGTCAACGTCGCCGTCGGCGTTGCGTCCGGCACGGCGAGCGTACGGCGCAGGACGGTCGTCCAGTTCGACGCACCGACGATTTCACCCGGGTGACCTCACGCGCCCCGCGTCCCGAGCCACGCCGCGTGGAGGAGCAGCTCGGCGGCGGCCGGAGGCACCGGCGAGGCCCAGGCGGCGCGCAGCTCGTCGTGGTCGACCAGCTCCGGGTCGACGCCCGAGCCGTCCCAGCGTCGGGCGACCTCGCGCTCCTCGGGCCCCCACCGCGTCGCGTTGAACCAGGCCTTGGAGGTGCGCGCGAGGACCGGGTCCGGCAGGAGGTCGCCCGCCAGCCGGCGCAGGACGTCGGTGCGCCCGGCGTAGCCCCACGCGCCGCCGTCGTGGGCGAGCGCACCGACGAACCGCGGGTCGAGCAGCGGGTGGACGTAGGTGACGTCGTGCTCGCGCGCGACCGCCGCGAGGTTGCCGAGCACGACCTGCGTCGCGCGCGAGCCGAGGAGGCGCGTCACGCCGCGGTCCCACCGCAGCGGCGAGGCGTCGTCCGCGGCGAGCCGTCGTGCCGCCTCGCGGGCCGCGTCGGCGCGCAACCAGGGGGGCATCACCCCGAGGTAGCGGTCGCGCGGGAGGGTCGCGACCGGCCGCAGCGCCCGGCCGGCCTCGGCGAGCAGGCGACGCGACGGCAGCGCCGGGGTCGCGAGCCGGCGCCGCAGGAGGTGCAGCGGCGTGCCGCGCCGGCGGTTGAGGACGTCGTCGCCGCCCTCCCCGGTGAGGAGGTGCCCGCCGGTCGCGTGGACCAGCCGGACGGCGTCGGCCTGGGCCACGGCAGGGAAGAGCAGGCCCCGTCGCTCGAGCCCCGACCGGGCGAGGTCGCCCAGCAGCCGCATCTCGTCGTGCACCGGCACGACGACGCGGTCGGGCAGGCCGAGGTGGTCGAGGACGAGCTCCTGCCACTCGCTCTCGTCGGCTCCCTCGACACCGGGGAACGTGAGCGTCAGCGGGACGGGGAGCGGGAGGCCGTCGCGGCGGGCGACGTGCGCGGCGACGGCGAGGACGAGGGAGGAGTCGCGCCCGCCGGAGAAGCCGACGAACGTCGGCGCGACCGCGAGGGACTCGCGCACGACCTGCTCCAGCACGACGCGAGCCCCCCCGGTCCGAGGGACCGGAGGGGCGGGCGTCCGACCGAAGACCCACCCGGCCGCGAGCTCGAGCTCGTCGACACGGGTCACGCCCACGGTCGCCGGCTGCTCTGCCGGGGAGGGCGTCCCGCGGGTCTCGCGACCCGGGAGGGCCATGTCAGGAGAGCGGCTCGCCAGGACCGCACCCGTCCTTCCAGTCGCCGCTGAGGTCCTGGCCGAGGCCGGGCTCCTGGTTGGGCATCGCGTTGTCGCTGCCGTAGCCGTACTTGCAGTTCTGCGGGTAGCCGAGGGTCAGGCCTCGGACGGTACCCACGGTGGTGATCGAGGGCGGTGAATACGTCACGGTCCGCCCGCCTTTCTCTCCGTCGCCCGACGGCGACTCCGACGCCGCACGCGGCCGCGCATGGCACGCCAAAAGTACCGAGGAACAGGCGAGGAGAAGTGGGGTCACGGGTGTTTTCCACCCGGACGTCCCCCGGATTTCACCCACTCGACCTGGACGACCGTTCAACGGCATGGCCGGCGGTCTCGCGCGCGACCGCGTCGAAGTACGACGCGCGCGCCCGGGCGTCGGGCACGTCGGCCTGGAGAGGACGCCGCTCGTCGAGGCCCGCGTCATGACGACGGCCCTCGCGGCGCGCAGCGAGGTGATGGTGGACGAGCACGCGCGAGCTGTCGAGGACGCCGCGCCGCGCGGCCGAGTACTCGTTGCCGCCCAGCGCCGGGTCGCCCGGCAGCCCGGGGAACGGTCGGCGCGCGTCCCGCGCCCGGGCGAGCCAGAGCCACGCCGGCGTCGCGCCCCGCGGCACCTGGTCCGGCGCGAGACCGAGGACCCGGTCGGCCCGGTCGAGCACCGCGCGCACGCCCAGCCACGTCCCGGACGCGCGGGCCCGGCGCTCGAGCTCCGCGACGTCGACCTGGCCGTGGTCGAGCGCGAAGCGCACGTCGGCGAGCCACATCAGCCGGTTGGCACCCGACTGGGCCGCGTGGAACGCGAGGTGGAGCACGGTGTCCACGGGATCGAGCGTCGGGACGTCCTGCCCGCCGACCCCGACGAGGCGACGCCGCTCGAGCATCGCCGCCATGTCGATCCGGAGCTCGCGCCGCAGGTCGGCCGGGACGGCCACGTGCCAGTGCAGGTCGAGCGGCGTGCCCGCCGGGGTGACCATCGCGAGCTCCGCGCGGCCCGAGCGACGCAGGGCGGGCCAGTTGCGGTCGAGGAGGCGCACGCCCCGGTCCTGGAGCAGGGCGAGCGAGTCCTCGAAGCGCTCCGGCGCGACGACGAGGTCGACGTCGTAGTACTCGCGCATGTTCACCGCGGGCCAGATCGCGCCGGCCAGCACCGGGCCCTTCACCGCGACCCACGGGACCGAGGCCGCGTCCAGCACCGCGCCCACCGCGCGCACGTCGGCGAGGGCGCGCAGGTGCCGCATGAGCTGGTCGTGCTTCGCCTGCTCGAGCGCGGGCCGCCAGCCCTCGGGCTCGTCCGGCCACGCGCGCGCGACCCGTTCCACCGCGGGGGTGACCCGGTGCAGGCGGCCCGCCGCGACGACCTCGGCCGGCGAGACGCCGCGGAGCCCGGGCGGGCACGCGGGCACCGCGGCACCACGGACGGCGTCGAGCAGCAGACCGGCGAGCGGTCGTAGCCGCGCGTCCTCCCGCACCGTCACCCCGTGCCTCCTCGCCGTGTGCCGCCCCGACCACGGCGGTCCGACGGCGTGTGCGAGAGTACCGCCGGTCACGCCGCCGCGAGGGCCGACGGCGAGGTTTCACCCGGCCCGACGCCCCGCGCGCCCGCGGCGCGCTGAGACACTGGCGAGGCGGTCGGCACGACCGTGCGAGGCGAGGAGGACTGCCATGGCCGGCGAGGGCGAGACGTTCGTCGACCCGCTCGACCTGCGGGTGCGCGAGCGCAACCAGCGCCGGTCGTTCCGGCGGGGCGCGGCGCTCGTGGCGCGGAGCACCTCGCTCGTGTGGCAGTCCGGGCGCACGCTGTTCCTGGCCCTCGCCGCGCTCCAGCTCGTCGGGGCGCTCCTGCTCGCGGGCCAGGTGCTCGTCGTCGAGCAGTTCCTCAACGCGGTCGTCGAGCTCGGCGACGGGGGCAGCATGCGCGGGCTGGTCGGGCCGGTCGCGGCCCTGGCCGCGCTCATGGGGGGCGCAGCGCTCGTCGGGAGCGTCCAGGGGACGCTGCGACGCTTCCTCGCGGACTCCGTCGCACGCCGCACGTGGCAGCAGGTCCTCGCCGTCGCGACCCGGGTGAGCCTGCGCCAGTTCGAGTCGCCGGCGTTCTACGACTCGCTGCAGCGCGTCAGCGCCAACGCGGCGAGCCGACCGCTCCAGGTGACCCAGGCGCTGCTCGGGGCCTTCGGGAGCGCGGCGGTCACCGTGAGCGTCGGGGCGACGCTCGTCGCCATCCACCCTGCGCTGCTCGTCCTGCTCGTCCTCGGCGGCCTGCCCCTGCTCCTGACGAACCGGAAGGAGAGCCGCCTCGAGTTCGACTTCTCCGTCCGCCAGACGTACCCCGCCCGGGAGCGCGGATACCTCTCGATCATCCTCACGGGTCGCAACGAGGCCAAGGAGATCCGGGCGTTCGGCCTGGGTCGCGCGCTGCGCGACCGGTTCGACGCGCTGTACGGGCGCTACCAGAAGGACCTCGCGGCGCACCTGCGTCGGCGCACGCTCCTCAGCGTCGTGGGCAACCTGGCGTCCGCCGTCGTCGTCGGCGTGACGCTCCTGCTGGTCGTCTGGCTCATCGCGCAAGGGGTGATGACGGTCGCCCAGGCCGGTGCGGCGATCGTCGCGATCCGCATGCTGCAGGGGCAGGTGCAGACGCTGCTGGGGTCGGTCCAGTCCATCTTCGAGGCGGGCCTCTTCCTCGACGACGTCGACGCGTTCATGGATCTCGGACCGTCCGCGGACGCGCTCGAGGCGGGCGGTCCCGTGCCCGAGGCCTTCGACGAGCTCTCCGCGCGCGACGTGGCGTTCACCTACCCCGGCAGCGACGAGCCGGCGCTGCGCGGCGTCGACGTGACGGTGCGCCGCGGGCAGGTCGTCGCGCTCGTGGGCGAGAACGGGTCGGGCAAGACGACGCTCGCCAAGATCCTCGCGGGTCTGTACGACGCCGACTCGGGCGCCGTCCGCTGGGACGGCACCGACACGCGCGACCTGGACCGCGCGACGCTGCGGGAGCGGGTCGCGCCGATCTTCCAGGACTTCGTCCGCTACGCGTTCTCGGCGCGCGACAACGTGACCGTCGGGGACGTCGACGCCCCCACCGACGACGACCGCGTCCGCAGCGCCGCGGCCCGCGCCGGCGCCGACGGGTTCCTCTCCGCGCTCCCCCACGGCTACGACACGATGCTCTCGCGCCTGTTCCGCGACGGGCGCGACCTCTCGGGAGGGCAGTGGCAGCGCGTGGCGATCGCGCGAGCGTTCTACCGGGACGCGCCGCTCATCATCCTCGACGAGCCCACGGCGTCGCTCGACCCGCGGGCCGAGCACCAGATCTTCGAGTCGCTCCGCGACGTCCTCTCCGGCCGGTCGGCGGTGTTCATCTCCCACCGGTTCTCGACCGTGCGCTCGGCCGACCACATCTACGTCCTCGAGAGCGGGCTCGTCGCCGAGCACGGCACGCACGACGAGCTCATGGCCGCCGGCGGGCTGTACGCGGACCTGTTCACGCTCCAGGCGAGCGCCTACCTCGACGCGGAGCGACCGACGGGCTGACCGACGCCCGGGGTCAGTCCACGACCGCGGCGAGCAGGGCCTCGGCGAGGTCCGGCGCGAACGGCGGCCCCCACGGCACGCGCGCGCGGAAGACGGGCACGGTGCGCGCGATCTGCGCCACCTGGGCGAAGTGGCGGTCGACGACCGCCTTGTCCTGCCAGCCGAGCAGGCGTGCGTACGTGATGAGCGCGAACACGGCCACGGTCGGCTCGACCCGCTCCACCTCGAGCTCGGTGTGCTCGCGGTCGGGCCAGGGGACGACGATCGCCGCCAGCGGCAGCGCGTCGTCGGCCCCGCCGCCGAGGCGCAGGACCTGCCGCGCGTCGGCGCTCGTCCGCACGGCCGGGTCGTCCCCCGCGAACCGCTCGACCAGGACGTCCGCCCCCTTGCGCAGCCGGAGCTCGCTGGCCCCGAGGCGCACCGACGGCGGGCCGTCGAGGTCGACGCGCAGCACGTCGTCGGTGATGACCGCGCCGCCGGCCGCGCACAGCAGCGTCGCCATCGTCGACTTGCCCATGCCCGACGCCCCGACGAAGGCGACGGCACGTCCGCCGACGTCGACGGCGCTGCCGTGGAGCACCGCGACGCCGCGCAGGTAGAGCTGGAACGAGAGCACGGCACCGGTCACGAGGATGGCCGCCACCCCCGGGTCGGCGCCGTCGCGCAGGTGCACGCGCACCGTCGCGAGGTCGGCGCTGACCTGCACGTCGCACGTCCGGTGGAAGCGCAGGAGGTAGTCCCCCGCCGGGAGCTCGTAGAACGTGTAGAACGCCCTGTCGCCGTCGGCGTAGTCGAGCAGGACGCGCGCGCCCTCCGGCTCGTCCACGTCCCGCGCCGGATCGCCCCACAGCACAGTGACGTCCACGGGCTCGGTGGGGTCGGCGGGCCGGTCCTGGTGCAGCGGCAGCTCGGACGCGACGTGCAGCCCGTACAGGCGCACGTGCTCGCGCTCGGCGTCGTCCCGTGCGGCTCTGCTCGTCACGGCGTCAGGCTAGTCCGCCGCACCGGCCCCGCGACGACCTTCCGGCGGAAGTTCACCCGACGCCGGTCGCGGCACGGCGGGCCCCGGGTAGAGCTCCGCGTACCGACGGGCGACCCGGTCCCACGAGAACCCGTCCGCGCGCGCCCGTCCGGCGTCGCCGAGCGCCTGCGCGAGCCTCCGGTCGTCGACGACCCGCTCGACCGCCCGGCCGAGCGCCGCCGTGTCCTCGGGGTCGACCAGGAGACCGGTGCGGCCGTCGTCCACGAACTCCGGCGTGCCACCGCGTGACGTGACGACGACCGGGACGCCCGCGCGCCACCCCTCGAGCACGACGATCCCGAACGCCTCGACGCGGCTGGGCACCACGAGCGCGAGGGCGCTCCCGACGGCGGCGACCACCTGCGGTCGCGACAGCCGACCCGGCAGCACGACGCGGTCCGCGACGCCCTCGCGGCGGGCGAGCTCGCCCAGCTCCGCCAGCTCGGGCCCGTCCCCGCCGACCACGAGCCGGACGTCGGGCGGGAGGCCGGCGCGGGCGAACGCGCGCACGAGCAGGTCGAAGCCCTTGGTCCGCACGACCCGCCCCACGGCGAGGACGTACCGGTCGGGGAGCCACGGCGGGCGCGGGCCGCCCGGCTCGTCGAGGTCGATGCCGTTCGGCACCACGACCCCCCGGCCCCGGGCGAGCCCGAACCGGTCCTCGAGGTCCGTGAGCGCGTAGCGCGAGCACGCGGTGACGGCGCTCGCGTGCTCGAGCGACCGCCTCAGGGCACCGCGCAGGAGTGCCGAGGACCCGAACGCGTCGTGCGCGTCCATGAACGTCTCGCCGTGCCCGGTCACCACGAGGGGCGTCCCGGTCCGCCGCGACAGCGCGTGCGCCCACGGGCCCTGCGGGCCGTAGCAGTGCACGTGGAGGACGTCCGGCCGGTCGGCGCGGTACGCCGCGCGCCACGCCCGCCACGCGGCGGGCGCGGCCCGGGCGAACGACGCGACGGAGGCGGCAGACCGCGCGGGGAGCGGCGTCGGGAGGTAGCGGACCGGCACGACCCCGTCGAGCGCCGCGGGAACGCCCTCGTCCCCCTGGTCCACGGCCCAGACGGCCACGCGGTGGCCGTCCGCGTGCAGCCGTCGCGCCACGTGGAGCACGTGCTCCTCGACCCCACCTGCCCGGGGGAGGAACGAGCTCGCCACGAGCGCGACCGAGACCACGGCGGCTCCTTCCTCACGGCGACGCCCGTGCCGACAGGGCGCTTGGAACCCTAAGCGCTCGCGGGGCGCTCGCCGGGCGCGGCCCGGGTGAAATCAGCGGCTGCGCGCGGCGCCAGCGGGTGAACCCGTCCATCGCCCCTCGTCCCCCGCCGGGTCCGACCCCGACAATGGGGCGACCGCGCGAGGCGCGGACGAGGACGGAGGACGACGTGCCGCGACTGACCCTGGCGACGGTCGCCGTCGGCGTGCCCATGGGCCAGCAGGTCTACGAGCGGGAGGTCTCGGCCCGCGCCGAGCGCGCGCTGGGCCCGGACGTGACGGTGCGGCGGTCCGTGACCCGCTCGCTGCGCTCGCCGCTCCCCGGCACGGCGCGCCTGCCCTACTGGGTGCTGCGCGACGCGCCCGCCGGCGTCCGCAGGGCCGTCGGCGCCGCCCTGTACCCCCGCGCTGACGTCGTGCACCGCATGGGGCTGTCGCTGCCCCCCGCGCGCGTGCCCGAGATCGTCACGGTGCACGACACGGTGGCCTGGCGGTTCCCCGACGAGTCGCCGCCCGAGCCGTTCGCCGCGCAGGAGACGCGACGCGCCCGGGCCGTGATCTCGGTCTCGCGGTTCGCGGCCGACGACGTCGCCGAGCGGCTGGGCCTCGACCACGTCCACGTGGTCCACAACGGCGTCGACGACCGGTTCTTCGACGCGCGCCCGCTCACGCCCGAGCAGCGCCGCGGGCTCGGCGTCGACGGGCCCTACGTGCTGCACGCGGGCGGGTCGTCGCTGCGCAAGAACCTCGACGGGCTCGCTGCGGCCTGGCCCGCGGTCCGCTCCGCGCACCCCGACGTGACGCTCGTCCTCAGCGGTCCTCCGTCCGAGCGCCGTGACCGTCTGTTCGGGCCGCTGGAGGGCGCACGACGGGTCGGGCTCGTCCCCGACGCGCTCGTCCCGGGTCTCGTCGCGGGCGCGAGCGCCGTCGTCGTGCCCTCGCTCTACGAGGGCTTCGGCCTGCCCGCGCTCGAGGCGATGGCCGTCGGCGTTCCCGTCGTCGCCGCCGAGCGGTCCTCCCTGCCCGAGGTGTGCGGGGACGCCGGGATCCTCGTCGAGCCCGACGGTGCCGGGCTCGCCGACGGCCTGGTGCACGCCCTGGGCGGCGGGAGCGACGTCCGGGAGCGGACCGAGCGCGGGCTGGCCCGGGCGCGGCGGTTCACCTGGGACGCGTCCGCCGCCGCGCACGCCGTCGTCTGGCGGGAGGTGCTGGCCGGGTGACGCCGACCGCTCCTGCGGGGCCGTCCGACCTCGGACCCGACCTGCCGATTCACCCCCCGTGGACGTACCGGTCCCCGGAGCAGGGGCCTAGGGTGGCCGCGTGAGCACCCCGCCCGCCCCTGCGATCACGGTCACCGGCCTCGGCAAGACCTATCGCATCGCCACGTCCGGCGAGCGGACGAACCGGGCGACCGAGGCGATCGTCCAGCGCCTGCGCCACCCCCGGCGCCGCGCGACGTTCACGAGCTTCGACGCGCTCGACGACGTGTCGTTCGACGTCCCGTGGGGCGAGGCCGTCGGGATCGTCGGCCGCAACGGGGCCGGCAAGTCCACGCTGCTGAAGATCCTCACGCGCATCACGGCGCCGACGCGGGGCCGGATCGAGCTCGGCGGCCGGATCGGCAGTCTCCTCGAGGTGGGCACGGGGTTCCACCCGGAGCTCACCGGGCGCGAGAACATCTTCCTCAACGGGGCGCTCCTCGGCATGACGCGTCACGAGATCCGCCGCCGGTTCGACGAGATCGTCGACTTCTCCGGGGTGGAGACGTTCCTCGACACCCCGGTCAAGCGCTACTCGTCGGGCATGTACGTGCGGCTCGCGTTCGCCGTCGCGGCGCACCTCGAGACGGAGATCCTCGCGATCGACGAGGTCCTCGCCGTCGGCGACGCGGAGTTCCAGGCCAAGTCCCTCCAGAAGATGCGCGACGTGGCGAAGGACGGCCGCACCGTCCTGTTCGTCAGCCACCAGGTGCAGACCGTCACGGCGTTGTGCACGTCCGCGCTCTACCTCGACCGGGGCCGGCTGGCCTACCAGGGAGACGTGCCGGGCGCCCTCGAGCTGTACCGGCGCAGCTTCGCCAAGTTCGCGCTCGAGCAGAAGGACCCCGAGCGGCGACCGGGCACCGGGGAGATCCGTGCGACCACCGTCGAGATGGGCGAGGACCAGATCGAGCCGCAGGCCGACAAGGACGTCGTCATCCGGATCGGCGCGAGCCCGGGCTCGATCGGCCGGTACTTCGTCTCCTGCCACGTGAACAACATCGACGGGAGCGTCGTCGCACAGTGCGACTCGCGGGTCGTGGGCGGCTGGTACGACCCGGCGCGAGACAACACGGTCACGATGACCCTGCGCTCCCCGTGGCTCAAGCCGGGCCGGTACACGGTCGACGTCTTCGTGTGCAAGAACGGCATCCTCGACGCGTGGGAGGGCGCCACCGCGTTCGAGGTGCTGCCCCACAACCCGTACCCGGAGCTCGCCGGGGACGAGGCGCTCACCAAGGGCCTCGTGCTCGCCGACTTCACCTACAAGGCGGAGTGACATGAGCCAGATCGTGATCACCCCGCCCGGCCGCTTCGCGCTGCCGTCGGTCCGCGAGCTCTGGGAGGCGCGCGAGGTCCTGTACCGGTTCGGGATGCGCGACGTGGTGCTGCGCTACCGCCAGACCGCGATCGGCGTGCTGTGGGTGGTCCTGCAGCCGCTCGCCGCAGCCGGGATCTTCTCGATCGTGTTCGGGCAGGTCGCCGACCTGCCCAGCCAGGGGGTCCCGTACTTCCTGTTCAGCTACATGAGCATGCTGGCCTGGAACCTGTTCAACAACGTGCTGACGCGCGCCGCGCCGTCGCTGGTCGGGAACCAGGCGCTCGTCTCCAAGGTCTTCTTTCCCCGCATGCTCGTCCCGTTGTCCACGTCGCTGTCGGTCCTGCTCGACTTCGTCGTCGCGCTCGCCCTCGGCGCCGTGCTGCTCGTGGTGAACGGCATCAACCCCGGGTGGCCCGTCCTCCTGCTCCCGCTCTGGGCGCTCCTGCTGGTCCTGTTCGCGTCGGGGCTCGGCCTCGCCGCGTCGGCGCTCATGGTGAAGTACCGCGACGTCGCCTACGTCCTGCCGTGGCTCACGCAGATCCTGCTCTACGCCTCGCCCGTCGCCTACTCGCTCGAGGCCGTCCCGGACAACCTGCGGTGGCTCTTCGAGGCCAACCCGATCACCTGGTACCTCGAGCTCTTCCGCTGGTCGCTCCTCGGCCTGCCGGCGCCCGACGGCTGGCAGGTCGCGGCCGCCGTCGGCGCCGCGGTCCTGGTGTTCCTCGGGGGCGCCCTGTGGTTCCAGCGGTTCGAGCGCCAGTTCGCCGACTTCATCTGACGCCGTGGCCACCGTCGCCCGAGTCGTGCTCGTCAACAACAGCCGCGAGACGTTCACCCCCACGGTCAGCGGTGCGATCGCCACGTGCCTGTGGGAGGTCGCGCGCGCGGCGCGGGACTCCGGCGTCGAGCCGCTCGTGGTCACGCGCCCCTCCCCGGCGCCCACCTACGACTGGCCACGTCTCACGACCGTCCGGACCCGCGAGCCGTGGCGACCGGGCGGCGAGCGCACGGACCGTGCCGTGCGTCGGGTGACCGGGTGGGCGCACCGCACGCAGGCGGCGTACGCGGACGCCGTCTCGAGGGCGCTGCGCGGAGCTCCTCCGGGGACGGTCGTGGTGTGCAACAACGACCCCGAGGTCGCGGTGCACCTGCGGCGCGCGATGCCGACCGCCCGGGTCGTGCACTGGTTCCACAACCTCGAGCTCGCGCGCGACCCCTGGCGGCGGGGCTACGCACGCAGCGGGGTCCGCTCGGTCGCCGTCAGCGACTACCTCGCGCGCGCCGTGGAGCAGGTGTACGGCCTCACCCCCCGCACCGTGCGCACCGCCTGGAACGGCATCGACCTCGACCGGTTCCACCCGGCCCCGACCCCGCGCTCGGGTCCGCCGGTGGTGGGCTTCCTGGGCCGCCTCGCGGTCGAGAAGGGTCCCGACGTGCTCCTGCATGCGCTCCTCGAGCTGGACGCCCGGGGAACGCCCTTCGGCGTGCAGGTCCTCGGCGACACGAACTGGGGCTTCGACGACGGCGGACCGTTCGGGCGCGAGGTCCGTGGTCTGCTCGACGCTCTGCGTGCGCGCGGCGTGCCCGTGGCCCACCCCGGGCACGTCGCCCGGGACGACGTCCCCCAGCGCCTGCGCGCCGCCGACGTCCACGTCGTCCCCTCACGCTGGGACGAGCCCTTCGGTCTCACGACGCTCGAGGGCATGGCGACCGGGCTGGCGACGGTCGGGACGGCGACGGGCGGTACGCCCGAGGTCCTCGGGGAGGCAGGGATCCTCGTGCCCCGCGAGTCGCCGCGCGACCTGGCGGACGCGCTCGGCCGGCTCCTCGGAGACCCCACCGAGCGGGACCGTCGCGGGGCCGCGGCCCGGGCGCGCGCCGCCACGTTCACGTGGTCGCGGACGTGGGAACGGCTCGGGGTGCACGGCCCGTGAGGGCGCTGCGGGTCTCCATGGTGCTTCCCGCCGACGAACCGTACGCGTCGGCCTCCGGCGCCGTCTCCGCCGTCGCGCACGCCCTGACCCGGCACCTGCTGGATCGCGGCGCGCAGGTCGAGGTGCTGAGCCCGCGCGCCGGGGTGCCGACGCACCCCGCGGGCGAGGTGCGCGAGCTCTGGTCGGCCGGGAACCGACCGCTGGCCCGGCGCGCCGCGGCGCGGGTCCGTCGCGCCCTGGCGCGAGAGAACGACGCCTGGGCGGCCTACCGCCGCGAGGTCGTGCGTCGATCCACCGGAGACGCCGTGATCGTGCACAACGACGCCCGCCTCGCGCGCCTCGTCGCGGTGTCCGGGCGTCCCACCGTCCTGTGGCTGCACAACCTCCTGGCGGCGCAGTCCGGCGAGGACGTCCGGGCGTTCGCGGCGCACGGAGGCACGATCGTCGGCGTGTCCGAGCACGTCCGCGCGTGGACCGTCCGCGAGCACCGCGTCCCGGAGGGACGGACCACGGTGGTGCACAACGCCCTGGACCACGACGTCTTCCGCCCGCCCGACCGGTGGCAGCCGGGACCGAGCCTGCGCGTGGTGATCCACGGCCGGATCGACCCGAACAAGGGGCAGGTCCTCGCGGCGGAGGCGGTCGCGCTCGCCCGGTCACGGGGCGCGGCGGTGGAGCTCAGCGTCGCGGGTGCCGTGAAGACCTTCGGGATGTCCCCGCCCGACGTCGAGGCGTACGTCGCGCGGCTCGACGACGCGCTCCGTGCGGCCGGCGCCCGCCGCCTCGGCCCGGTCCCCGCGGCCCAGGTCCCGGCGCTCCTCGCGGGGTCGGACGTCGGCCTCGCCCTGCCGACGGTGCCGGAGCCCTTCTCGCTCGCCGCCCTCGAGTGCATGGCGTCGGGCTGCGCGGTCGTGGCCGTCCCGCTGGGGGGCCTCGCCGAGGTCGTCGGCGACGCCGCACTGCTCTGCGAGCCGACGACGACCGACGTCGCCGACGCCCTCTGCACGCTCGCGAGCGACCCCGACGCGCTGGCACGACGTCGGGCGGCGGCGCTCGCGCGGGCGGGG
Source organism: Cellulosimicrobium sp. I38E (assembly GCF_001647255.1). Lineage (NCBI taxonomy): Bacteria > Bacillati > Actinomycetota > Actinomycetes > Micrococcales > Promicromonosporaceae > Cellulosimicrobium > Cellulosimicrobium sp. I38E. Next base: position 45,398 of record NZ_LUAZ01000012.1, on the reverse strand, counting down.
CGGTTCACCTGGGAGGACAGCGCCGAGCGGACGCTCGCCGTGCTGCACGACCTCCTCGGCCGGTGACGCGGTCCGTCAGGCGCCGTACCAGTCGCCGGAGCCCTCCCCCACCGGCCAGTCGGCGAGGCGGAGCCAGTCGAGGTTGCCCCGACGGAGGGGGCGCGAGAGGACGGTGAGGCGCGGATGACGCGCCCGCCACTCCCACTGGCGCAGCAACCGGTCCCAGTCCCGGCCCTCGTGGTGCCCCGACTGGCGCGACTTGCGGACCATCTGGTCGCGGGTCCGCACCCAGGACATGTGCAGCACCGCCTCGTCGGCGCGGACCACGGCGTCCACGACGGCGTCGTGCGGGTGGTCCGGGTCGGTGTTGGTCGGGGCGAGGTCCACGCGGTAGGTCCGTGCCCGGGTCTGCCGGCAGTGGACGAGGGCGGTCCCCGCGCGCACGGCGACCGGCCCGGGGTACGACGCGCGCACCCCGCCGTCGCGCCGCGCGAGCTCGAGCAGCCGCCCGTCGAGCGTCCGCTGGTAGGCGTGGCGCAGCGGGTAGTCGAGCGCCTCCGCGCCCGTGGCGTCCGCGGTCTCCACCAGGGCTCTCAGCCGGTCGGGCGCGAGGGCGATCTCGTCGGAGTCGAGCTGGAGCACCCAGTCGGCGTCCTTCCCCGCGTGGTCCAGCGCGGCCTGCCGCTGCTCCGTGTCGAGGTCGAGCGCGAACCTGCGGGGGTCCGACCATCGCCCCGGCAGGAGCTCGATCTTGCCCTCCGGGTCCGCCCGGCGGAGCCGCTCGATCGTCTCCTCGACGGGCATCGGGTGGCCCGCCCACGAGAGGCCGTCGCTGTCGTGGCTGACCACGACGCGGTCCACCAGGTCGTAGTACGACGCGAGGCTCTCCGTGGCCCAGGCGGGGTCCCCGGCCATGACGTAGGCGGTGATCCTCATCGCGGGCCGTCCGGCGTCGCCGTCTCGCCGCGCGCCTGCAGCAGCGCCGTCGCGCCGAGCCCGCCGGCCGCTCCCGCGAGCGTCGTCACGGACCGCAGGATGCCGTTCCCGACGCCGCGCACCGCCGAGCCCTCCCGCGTCCGGAGCCGCCCCACCGCGCGACCCGCGTAGCGGAGCTCGTCGCCCGCCTGGCGGACGCTCGTGCGCAGGTGGCGGCGGAACCGCGCGTCGCGCACGCCGACCGTCCGCGCGAGCAGCACCACATGGTTGCGCTGCGCGTAGTAGGTGTAGCGCAGGTCGAACCGACGACCCTTCGCGTAGGGGCCCGCGACGTGCTCGACGACCGCGTCCGGCGTGTAGACGACGCGCCAGCCGGCGAGGCGCAGCCGGAGCACCGGCTCGGTCTCCTCGCGCAGGCACGTCCCCGGGTAGTGGTCCTCGATCCCGCCCACCGACTCGAGCGCCTCCCGGCGCATCGACATGTTCGCGCCCAGGAGGTGGTCGACGTCGACGTCCCCGCCCGGGTCCGCCGCGAAGAACCCGGTCAGCGAGCCGTCGTCGAGCAGGAGTCCCACCCGGTCCGCGCCCTCGCTCTCCTCCCCCGGCTGCCCGTTGAGCGCGCGGCCACCGACCGCGCCCACGCCCGGGTCCTCGTAGCGCGCGACGAGCTGCTCCAACCAGTCCTCCGCGGCGTACGCGTCGTCGTCGAGGAACGCCACGACGTCGCTCGTCACCTCACCGAGACCGACGGCGCGCGACGTCGCCGTCGTCCCCGGCCCCCGGTCGTTGCGCAGGTACGTCACGCCCGGGAAGCCCTGCACGACGTCGCGGGTCGCCGTGGTGGGCGACGCGTCGACGACGATCGTCCGTTCGGGGGCGACGGACTGGCGCGCGAGGTGCTCGAGGCACGTGCGGACGTGGTCGGGACGGTTGTAGGTCGCGACCACGACGGACGCGCTGGGGCCGGCTCCGCGAAGCATGCGACCCATTATTCGGCCGGGTACCCTGCCCACCTACCTTCTGGGCCACAGTTCACCCGGACCTGTGCCGGGCCGGCCCGTCCGAGCCGATCTCAGGAGACGCCGGGGAGCTCCGCCGTCGTGACGACGAGGAGCCAGTCCTCTGCGCCGGCCGAGTTGCGGCCGGGCGTCGTCATCGACGCCGACAGCTCCGTCGGGACGGCGGTCGCGGACGCCGGGTCGACCCAGTACGCCGAGGCCTGCGGCGCGACGGCGCCGACGTCGAGCCCGATCGTCCGGGCCGTCGGGACGTACACGAGAGCCGTGGAGCCGTCCGCCGTGAGAGCGGCGGTCGCGAAGTCGCTCTCCAGCACGTCCAGGGGGGTGTCGTCCTGCACCTCGGTACCCGCGCCGTCCGTCACGAGCCGCCCGTCCACGTCGGGCACGAGCTCCCACCACGGCAGGCTCGCGACGAGCGCGGCCAGCCTGGACAGCTGCGTCGTGCCCGGTCGGGACAGCCGCTCGGGCCAGCCCTCCTCGAACCGCCAGTCGGCCGTCCCGTAGAACGCGCCCGGCGAACCGGAGGTCACCGCCCACAGGTACTGGCGACGCAACGTCTCGTCGGTCGTGTCGGGCGTCTCGGGCCGGAGGTTCAGCCCGTCGTAGTTCCCCTCGCCGAAGAGCGCAGGACGGGCCGGGAGCCGGCCGTACGCCTCACGCACCGCGCGGTACGTGGGGTAGTAGGTGTAGACGAAATCGAAGTCCACCCGGTCCGCCCAGTACGGGTTGTCCGACGAGATCGACTTCTGGTAGCCGAGCTGGATCGAGAACGGACGGTCGTCGCCGGTCGCGCGGATGCCGTCGAGCGCCCCGGACATGCAGCGGTCGACGTCGCTCCCCTCCTCGGGCTCGTTCGTGACCGGGAAGTAGTCACCGCCCGTCATCCACACGATGTTCGGGAGGTCGCGGGCCCACAGCGCCACCTGCTCGCCGAACGCCCGGCACTCCCCCTGGTCGCGCGGGCTGAACGCGTGGCCGACGGTCCAGCCGTCGATCGGGTAGAGGAACACCGTCACGCCGCGCTCGGCCGCCATGCGGAGGTAGTCGTGCGCCCGGTCCCAGTAGGGCGGGTTCCAGTCGAGGACGCCCTCGTCGCCGAACGGGAGCACGCCGTCGTAGGTCGCGCCGTCGTCCGAGGGCGCACCGTTCGCCTCCGCGCCGACCAGGGACACGATCGCCGCGTTGAAGCCCTGCTCCGCGCGGACGCGGAAGTAGGTCTCGGCGTCGTCGGGCGCGACGTCCGTGAGGAGCGACCACGGGGAGTCGCCCTGGACGAGGATCGGGTCGCCCGCCTGGTCGAGGAAGAAGCGCCCGGACGGGTCCACCGCGGCGACGAAGCGGTGCTCCGGAGCGATGGCGCCCTCGGACGACGCACCAGGGGGCGGGACGTCCTCCGGGCCGGTGTACGCACCCTCGGGGATCAGCATGCCCTGCCCGCTGTGCACGTGGCGCCACCACACCGTCCCCGCGGTCGCACCGAGCGCCAGGACGAGGACGACGGCCGCTGCGGCGGCGATCACCCACGGGCGTCTCCACCGGTTCTTTAGCCCGGGTGAATCCCCCATCGGCCCCTCGTTCCGCTCGGTGTCCGGCTCTAGGATCGTGACCGTTCTCCGCGGACGTCCCGCGCGAGGTCTGAAGGGTCATCGTGCCGCACCAGCTGGTCCACGTCATCACCCCGGGTGACCACTTCTCACCCCGGACGGGTTCCGCCGTGCCCACGGTGGTCGACGGCCTCTCGGCGGCCGGCGCCGGCGGGGACGTCGTCCTCGTCGCCCGCGGGACGTACCCGGACCGGTACGCGAGCGCCCGCTCCGTCGAGTACCCCATGAGGCGGCCCGGCAGCCGCGACCGGCACCTCGACGCCGTGAGCGCGCTGGTCGGGCTGCCGCGCCGCCGAGCCCGCGCCTCCTACCGTGCTGCGCTCGGACCACAGCACGACCTCCCGTCCGCGGTCATGCTCGCGCACAACGCGGTGCAGGCCGTCCCCGAGGTCGACACGAGGCGTCACCAGGTCGTGCTCTACGCGCACAACGAGCTCTTCCGCAGCTATGGGAGGGCCGAGCTACGGCGCACCCTCGGGAAGTCCGTCGGGACGATCGCCGTCAGCTCGACGCTGGCCGAGCGGCTGCGGGACCGGCTCCCTCCGGGGCTGGGACGTGTCGCGGTGGTCCGCAACGGCGTCGACACCGAGGTGTTCTTCCCGGACCCGGAGTGGCGGCGCGGTGATCGTCTGCAGGTGATGTTCGTGGGCCGGACGGTCCCGGAGAAGGGGCCCGACGTCCTGGCGCGGGCCGTCCGGAGACTGCGTCGCACGGACGTCGAGGTGACCTTCGTCGGGTCCGCGGGCTTCGACCCCTCGGCAGCACCGACGTCGTTCGAGCGCGAGCTGCGGCACGAGCTCGACCCCCTCGGCCCGCGCGCGCACGTGCTCCCGTTCCAGGACCGGCACACCCTGCCGCGTCTGCTCCGTGGCGCCGACGTCGTCGTCGTGCCGTCGGTCTGGGCCGAGCCGAGCGGTCTGACCGTGCTCGAGGGCATGGCTTCCGGTGCCGCGCTCGTGGCCTCGGCCGTCGGCGGCATCCCGGAGCAGGTCGGCGACGCCGGCGTGCTCGTCCCGCCGGGGGACGAGCGGGCGCTGGCCGAGGTGATCGAGCACCTCGCCGACGACGAGCGAGCGCTGCGCACCGCACGGGAGAGCGCGCGCACGCACGCGCTCGACCACACCTGGCACCGTGCCCGCGCGGAGCTCGACGAGGCGATAGCCGACCTCCTCTGACCCGACACACCCGTACTCGAGCGAAGGACCGTGATGAGCCTCCCCGATCCCCTTCCCACCTGGCGCGACCGCTGGAGCGGCCGCCCTGGCGGCACCGTCGTCCTCGACCTCGGCGAGCAGCCGCCGTCGGACCTCTTCCCCCTGCCCGACGACCCGCGCCCCGACCCCGTCTTCCGGCTCCGCCTCGTGCAGAGCGCGGTGAGCGGGCTCGTGCAGCTCGAGGACGACCCGACGACTCCCGAGGAGGTCCTCGGTGTCGAGCCCGTCGCCCTCGTGCGGCAGGCGGAGCAGTGCGTCGCCGACGCGGCGACCGCGGGGTTCGTGGCACCGGGTGCTCGGGCGCTGGAGTACCCGAGCCCGCACGGGGGCTCGTGGACCACGCAGCTCACGGAGCGCGGCGTGGTCGTCGTCGACGACGGCGAGGTGGACCTGGTCGTGGACGTGCACGGGATGATGCACGACGCGGACCAGAAGGCCGCGCTGCTCGAGCGCGTCGGCCACCTCGCGCCGGACGGCGTCCTGCTCATGATGATCCACAACGTCACGTCGATCGTCCGGGCGGGCATGTGGAACGCGGCCAAGAACGGACACTTCGCCTACTACTCGACCCCCGTCCTGGTCCGCATGGCCCAGGAGGTCGGGCTGGAGGCGGTCGGCGCGTGGGAGTACCCGCTCTACCAGGACGGGACGACGCTGCTCGCGTTCGCGCGGCAGGGCAGCCGGTGGGGCGGCCAGAGCGACGACGTGACGCGCGTGGTGGAGAAGGAGGTGGCCGAGGGGGTCCTCGACCCCCTCCGCGTGGCCACGCTGGGCGAGGCGCTGGAGACCACGACGGCGCGCATCCGGGCGTACCTCGACGAGGCGCGCGCCGCCGGCCTGCGTGTGGCGGGCTACGGCGCGGCGTCGCGCACGGCTGCGCTCCTGTGCTCGGCCGACGTGACGCCCGAGGACGTCGTCGTCGTCGCGGACGCGGCCACCGGCAAGCACGGGCGGTGCATGCCCGGCAGCCGCATCCCGATCGCCTCTCCCCAGGACCTCGCGCTCGCCCGTCCGGACCGGGTCCTGCTGTTCGTCCCGGACCTGCTGCCGGAGGTCCGCGCGGCGCTGCCCGAGGTCGAGCAGAACGGTGGGCGGTGGGTGGTGATGGACCCGAGCCCCCGCGAGGTCGATCCCGTGGGATGACGAGCGCTCGCCGGCTAGCCGACCCCGAGCGAGCGCTGGTACTCGACCCACGACATGCCGCTGCGGTCGCGCTCGCTCACCACGGTGATCGGCGCGGGCCACCGCACCGCGAGGTCGGGGTCGTCGAACGCGACCGTGACGTCCTCGTCGGGGCCGTAGAAGTCGTCGATCCGGTAGCAGAAGTCGGTCACGGAAGTGAGGGCCTGGTAGCCGTGGAGGAAGCCGCGAGGAATGTACACCTGGCGATGGGTCTGGTCGTCCAGGAGGAAGGTCTCGACCCTGCCGAACGTCGGCGAGCCGGGTCGCGCGTCGATCGCCACGTCCAGCACCGCGCCGTGGGCGCAGCGGACCAGCTTGGCCTCACCGGCGTTCGACCGGCCGTGAAGGCCGCGCACCACGCCCTGGTACGACCGCGACTGGTTCTCCTGCTTGAACGACGCCGGATCGATCCCGGCGTCCCGAAGAATGTCGACGTCCAGCGTGCGGGTGAAATACCCGCGCTCGTCACGGTGAGGGTTTGGCTGCAGGACCAGAAGTCCCGCGACAGAAGTCTCGATGATGTTCATCGTCCCGCCTTTTCGTCGTGGTTCGTCGCTCGTCGGGTGAATTCTTCGACCTGTCGTCGGGTGGCCTCGCGGGGCGACTCGAGGCCCCCGCGCACGGCCCGCTCCCAGCCGGTGGTGAAGCCGATCGCCTCGTCGATGTCGAGCACCGGCGACCACCCGAGGCGCGCCTGCGCCCGCGAGGAGTCGAGCGCGAGGAGGCCCGCCTCATGAGGCCCCTGGTCGCCCGTCGCGGCCCACGTCGCGCTCCCGTCCCACCGCGCGGCCATCCGCGTCGCGAACTCGCCGACCGCGACCTGGTCGTCCGGACGCGGACCGAAGTTCCACGCGGTGTCGTGGAGGTCCGCGGAGAGTCGCTCGGCGAGCGTGAGGTAGCCGTTGAGCGGCTCCAGGACGTGCTGCCACGGGCGGACGGCACGGGGATAGCGCAGCTGTGCCGGCCGGCCCGCGGCGAACGACGCGACCAGCTCGGGGACCAGGGCGTCCGGAGTGGCGTCCCCGCCACCGATGACGTTCCCCGCCCTCGCGGTGGCGACCGCGTAGCCCGGGCGCGGGAAGGAGACGGCCATCGCATGGGTCACCAGCTCGGCGCACGCCTTGCTCGCGCTGTAGGGGTCGTCGCCTCCGAGCGGGTCCGTCTCGCGGTAGCCCCACTCCCACTCCTCGTTGCGGTAGACCTTGTCGGTCGTCACGACGACGCACCGCGACACCGCGTCGACGGAGCGTGCCGCCTCGAGCACCGAGAAGGTTCCCTCGACGTTCGACGACCACGTCTCGCGAGGGTTGCTGTAGGAGTCGCGCACCACGGACTGCGCGGCCAGGTGGAGCACGACGTCCGCCTCCGACTCCCGCAGCGCACGCGTCAGGGCGTCGGTATCACGGATGTCCCCTCGCACGTCCCTCTCGATGAGGTCGGCGACCTCGGCACGGTGGTACAGGAACGTGGAAGGAGTCTCGAGCGCATACCCGTGCACCCGCGCCCCGAGATGTTCGAGAAGGACGCACAACCAGGCCCCCTTGAAGCCGGTGTGACCTGTCACGAACACGGTTCTTCCGCGCCAGTATGCTCCGTCCATACGCACACCGTAGGGCATGCGGTGCGAAATTCGACCCCATTCGACAATGTCGCCTCGAGCACCGGGAGCCAGCATGGCCGATGAGTTCTTCACCACTGCGCGGCGGACATTTGACCGCTCCACCGCGGCGCAGGCGGAGCTGCACCGCATGATCCCCGGCGGTGCCCATACGAACGCGCGCGGGTCCGACCAGTTCCCGGAGTACATGACCCCCGTGATCGTCCGTGGCGAGGGCGCGCGCGTGCTGGACCTCGACGGCAACTGGCTGGTCGAGTACGGGATGGGCGCCAAGGCGGTCACGCTGGGCTACGGGTACGAGCCGGTCGTGCGCGCCGTGTCCGCCGCCGCCGCCGACGGCCCCGGCTTCAGCAGACCGAGCGTCTGGGAGCTGCGCGCCGCCGAGACGTTCCTCGAGACGGTGCCGACGGCCGAGATGGTGAAGTTCGCGAAGAACGGCTCCGACGTGACCACGGCAGCCGTCAAGCTCGCGCGCGCCCACACCGGGCGTGACCTCGTCGCGGTCTGCCGCACCCAGCCGTTCTTCTCCGTGGACGACTGGTTCATGGCGACGACCGCGATGCCGAACGGGATCCCGCAGGCGGTCCGCGACCTGACGGTGACGTTCGCGTACAACGACCTCTCCTCGCTGCAGGCCCTGCTGGACGAGCACCCGGGCCGTATCGCGGCCGTGGTCCTCGAGCAGGCCACGGGCACGGTGGAGCCGGCTCCCGGGTTCCTCGAAGGGCTGCGTTCGCTCGCCGACGAGGACGGCTTCGTCCTCGTCTTCGACGAGATGATCACGGGCATGCGCTGGGCCGCGGGCGGGGCGCAGTCGGTGTACGGGGTCGTGCCGGACCTGTCGACCTGGGGCAAGGCCCTGGGCAACGGTTTCAGCGTCTCGGCTCTCGCCGGCAGGCGCGAGATCATGGAGCTCGGAGGGCTGGGCACAGACCGGTCGCGCGTGTTCCTGCTCTCCACCACCCACGGCGCCGAGACCACCGGCCTGGCGGCGTACGTCGCCGTCGCCGAGGCGTACCGCGAGCGGGACGTCGTCGGGATCATGGAGTCGCAGGGGTCGAGGCTGCGCGACGCCGTGCGCGACGCCGTCGCGGCGGCCGGCATGACGGACCACATCCCGGTCCTCGGACGGCCGTCCGCGCTCGTCTTCGGTTCCAAGGACGCCGAGGGAAGACCCTCGCAGGCCTACCGCACGCTCCTGCTGCAGGAGCTCATGCGCCGCGGGGTGCTCGGGCAGTCGCTCGTCATCTCCGCGGCGCACACCGACGACGACGTCGACGCGACCGCGGCCGCGTTCGCCGAGGCCGCCGCCGTGTACGCCAAGGCCGTCGCCGTCGGGACGACGGACGGCCTCCTGGAGGGACGGCCGGTCGCCCCGGCCATCCGTGACCTCGCCGCACCGCGGCGGCTGGGAGCATCATCATGAAGGTCGTGCTGTTCTGCGGAGGGCTCGGCATGCGCATCCGGGCCGACAACGACTCGGCGCCGAAGCCGATGACCACGATCGGCGACCGCCCGATCCTGTGGCACATCATGCGCTACTACGCGCACTTCGGGCACACCGACTTCATCCTGTGCCTCGGGCACGGGGCCAAGGCCGTCAAGGACTACTTCCTCGCATACCGGGAGACGGCCTACAACGACTTCGTGCTGTCCAAGGGCGGTGACCACGTCGAGCTCATGGGCTCGGACATCTCCGACTGGACGATCACGTTCGTCGACACAGGTCGCGAGACCGCGATCGGCGAACGCCTGCGGCGGGTCCGGCCCTACCTCGAGGGTGACGAGATCTTCCTCGCGAACTACGGCGACGGCGTGTCCGACGTCGACATGAACGACCAGATCGCGAAGCTCCCCGCCGATCACGTCGGGTCGCTGCTGGCGGTTCCTCCCCAGGACTCGTTCCACGTCGTCAACATCGACGCCGACGAGACGATGCGCGGCGTCGAAGCGGTCGCCGGGATGGACATGTGGATCAACGGCGGCTTCTTCGTGCTCCGTCAGGAGATCTTCGACTACATCCCCCCGGGCGGTGACCTGGTCATGGACGGCTGCGTGAAGGCCTCGGCCGAGGGCCGCTTCACGGCCCACCGGTACGACGGCTTCTGGGCGTGCATGGACACGCTCAAGGAGCGCGCCTACCTCGAGGAGCTGTGCGTGTCCGGCGAAGCCCCGTGGGAACTGTGGAAGCAGCGCGCGTGACCGCGACCAGGAGCACCGACGGACCGACCGTGCGGGTGGGGCTGTGGGGCGTCTTCGGCACGGGGAACTTCGGCAACGAGGCGACCCTGTCGGCCCTCCTGCAGCGGTTCGCCCCGGCCCCCCTCGTCCCGGTCGTGCTGTGCGAGCGTCCCGACGAGGCGCGAGCGAGGCACGGTGTCGAGGCCGTCGCCCTCGGTCCCGTCGTCGAGCGCTCCCGGGCGGGCCGCTGGGGGCGCCTGGTCGGGACGGCGCGCGACCGGGCCGGGCTGCTCGTCGGTGCCGTCCGCACGGTGCGGGACCTCGACGCCGTGGTCCTCGCGGGGACGGGGTGCTTCGAGCGGCTGGGCTCGGGCGCGTGGGGCGTCCCGTACGAGATCTGGGCGCTCTCGCTCGCCACGCGACTGCGCCGACGGCCGTTCGTCGTGCTCGACGTCGGCGCCGAGACGTCGCCGCGGGCGACCGCCCGGGCGTTCGTCCGGTCCGCGGCCCGCAGCGCTCGGTACCGGTCCTTCCGCGACGAGTCCTCGCGGTCGAGCATGGTCGCGATCGGCGCCGCCGCGCCGGACGACGTCGTCGCCACCGACCTCGCGTTCGGCCTCGACCTCCGCTCCGCGCCCCCGCCCGCCGCCGAGCGCTCGCTCGTGCTCGGTGTCATGGCCTACCGCGGCCGCGACGACAGCCAGGGCGCGGACCCGGAGGCGGCGTACCGTGCCCGCGTGCTGCGCCTCGTACGCCTGCTCGACGAGGCCGGGTGGCACGTGACGCTCGTCGGCGGTGACGACGTGGACCTCGGGTTCGCCCGGTCCCTCGAGGGTCTGCCCCCGCACGTCGCGGTCGTGGAGGCCCGGACGCCGGAGGAGCTCGTGGCCCTGACCGGTCGTGCGGTCGTCACCGTCGCCACGCGCTACCACTCGGTGATCATGTCGTTGCTCGCCGGGACGCCGGTCGTGTCGATCGGCTACGGCGAGAAGCACCGCGCGGTGCTCCTCCAGCTCGGCCTCGAGGACACCCACCGGGACGTCGAGACGTTCGACCCCGTCGAGGTCGTCGCGATGGTGGAGGACCAGGCGCGACGGCACGACGAGATCCGTGCACGGATCGCGAGCGGCGTGGCGGACGCCCGCGAGCGGCTCGACGCGCAGTGGCCCGCGGTCGAGGACGTGCTCCTGGCACGCAGGACGAGAAGGACGGTGGCTGCCTGATGCTGTTCCGTACGCCCGCGGACGGCGTGACCGTCCTGGCCCTGGGGGCGCACCCCGACGACATCGAGATCGGGTGCGGCGGCACGCTGCTGACGCTCGCGGCGACGGGCCGCGCCGAGATCGCCACGCTCGTCCTCACCGGGACGGACGACCGGGAGGCCGAGGCGCGGGCGGCCGCGCAGGCGTTCGGCGTCGGCTCCGGGCCGACGTTCGTCGGGCTGCCCGACGCGCGCCTGCCAGCGCACTGGTCGGCGGTCAAGGACGCGCTCCACGCGTTCCGGGAGGCCCATCCGGTGCCCGACCTCGTGCTGGCCCCCCGACCGGACGACGCCCACCAGGACCACGCGCTGCTCGGCCGCCTCGTCACGACCGTGTGGCGAGGGCCGACGATCCTCCACTACGAGATCCCCAAGTGGGACGGCGACCTCGCGCGGCCCACCGTGTACGTGCCGCTGGACCCGGCCGTCGTCGACCGAAAGATCACCCTCCTGGACCGTGTCTTTCCGAGCCAACGGACACGAGACTGGTGGGACGACGAGTTCTTCCGCAGCATCCTGCGGTTGCGCGGCGCCGAGGCCCGCACGCGCTACGCCGAGGGTTTCGTCGCGGACAAGATCGAGCTGGAGATCGTGTGATGACCGGACGACTGACCTTCGGGGTCCCCGTCTACGACGGGGAAGAGTACCTTCCCACCGCGCTGCGGTCGTTGCAGGAGCAGGATCTCGCGGACATCCGCATCGTCATCTCCGACAACGGATCCACCGACGGCACGCAGGAGATCTGCCGCGCCGCCGCGCGCGAGGACGACCGCGTCGAGTACCACCGCTACGACGAGAACCGCGGGGGGATCTGGAACTACCAGCACGTGCTCGATCTGGGGACCACGGAGTACTTCAGCTGGATGGCCGCCGACGACGTCAAGCTCCCGGGGTTCGCCTCACGGTGCCTCGAGACGCTCGAGGCGGCCGGACCCGGGTACGTCTTCGCCTGCCCGCGCACCCAGATCATCGACGCCGAGGGGGACGTCACGGAGGAGCTCCAGGACTCCGCCATGGGCCTCGATGCCGCCTCGCCGTCGGAGCGGGTCCGCAACTTCCTGCGCGCACAGGCCTCGCACGTCATGTACGGCGTCATCCGCCGGGACACCCTGCGCCGCACGCGAGGCATCACCTCCGTCCTGGGCGACGACATGGTGCTCGTCACCGAGCTCCTGTGCCACGGCCGCATGGCGCTCGAGCCTCAGCCGCTGTTCCAGCAGCGGCGGCACGAGGCTCAGGTGTCCGTGAACGGCGTGTCGAGCACGACCTGGTTCGCCCCGGGGACCCGGCCGTCCGCGTCCTTCGCGCAGACCCGGACGAACATCGGCCTCTACACCGGGGTGAACCACAGCCGGCTCGGGCTCGTCGAGTCCGCGCGGTGCTGGGGGGCGGTGACGACGTCGTGGGTCGCGCCGCGGTGGCGTGCCGTGCTGCGCGACGTCGCCAACGCCGTCGGCGTCAACACGGAGTTCGGACGCCGTCGGACGACGCGCGTCCCGGACGCCGGCTGACGGCGGCAGCGTCGGCGTGAGCGCTACCCTGCCCCGCCCGGAGAGGCACGGACGACCCGCGCTGAGCGTGCTGCGCGTCTCCCACAGCGCCGTCGTGACGGCGTGGCGCGAGCGTGAGCGCGCGCTGCGCCGCGACGGCGTCGACGTGCACCTCGTCTCGGCCCGCGCCTGGGACGAGGGCGGCGTGCGCGTCCCGCTCGAGCCGCTGCCGGGCGAGGTCGTCACGGGCGCAGGGACGCTCGGGACGCACCCGGCCCTCTTCCTCTACGACCCCCGCCCGTTGTGGCGCCTCCTCGGCGAGCGGTGGGACGTCCTGGACCTGCACGAGGAGCCGTTCGCGCTCGCGACCGCGCAGGTGCTGGCCCTGCGGTGGCTGCGCCGGGCGGTCGACGAGGTCCGCGGCCGCGCGCCGGGGCCCGCCGCGCCGTACGTGCTGTACTCGGCGCAGAACCTCGACAAGCGGTACCCCTGGCCGTTCCGGTGGTTCGAGCGGCGCACCCTGCGCGGGGCAGCCGCGGTGTCGGTGTGCAACGACGACGCGGGTCGCGTCGTGCGCCGCAAGGGTGCGCGGGGCGTCGTGGAGACGATCCCGCTGGGCGTCGACCCGGAGATCTTCCGTCCCTCCTCCGGACGCGGGCCGCGCACCGGTCGGGCCGTCGTCGGGTATGCGGGCCGTCTCGCCCCGCACAAGGGCGTCGACGTGCTGCTCGACGCCGTGGCGGCGGACGACCGCCTGGAGCTGCGCGTCGCAGGCGACGGGCCCGAGCGCGACGCGCTGCGCGCACGCGCCCGCCGGCTCGGCGACCGCGTGCGCTTCGTCGGGTCGCTCGACGAGGACGGTCTCGCCGACTTCTACCGCGGCCTCGACGTGCTGGCCGTCCCGTCGCGCGCGACCCCCGGCTGGGTCGAGCAGTTCGGGCGCGTCGCGGTCGAGGCGATGGCGTGCGGCGTCCCGGTCGTGGCGACCAGCACGGGCGCGCTGCCCGACGTCGTCGCGGACGCGGGCCTGCTGGTCCCGCCCGACGACCCGGGGTCGCTGCGCGACGCCCTCGTGCGGGTCGTCACCGACCCCGCGCTCGCCGCCACGCTGCGCGAGGCGGGCCTGCGCCGAGCCGCCGCGTGCACGTGGGAGGTCGTCGCGACGCGCTACCGGGACCTGTACGCGACCATCGCCGCGGGCAGAGAGGCCGCGTCGTCGGGGGCCGGCGCCGCATCGCGCCACGACCCCGAGGTGGTCCTCGTGGCGTACGGCGCGCCGGAGCTGGTCGAGAGCGCCCTCGCACCGCTCGCGGGCGCGGTGCCGATCACGGTCGTGGACAACTCGTCGCAGCCGCGGATCCGCGAGATCGTCGAGCGCGCGGGCGGCCGCTACCTCGACCCCGGGCGCAACGGCGGCTTCGCGGCCGGCGTCAACCACGCCCTCGCCCATCGGCAGGAGCCCGGGCGTGACGTCCTTCTGCTCAACCCGGACGCCGAGATCTCGCTCGACGACGTGCGCCACCTCGTGCGCACGCTGCACGCCGCGCCGCGGACCGCCAGCGTCGGGCCCTCCCAGGTCGACGGCGAGGGCAACCCGTCTCGCGTCGTCTGGCCCTACCCGTCGCCCCTCGCCACCTGGGTCGACGCGGTCGGCCTCGGGCGGCTGCGCGCGGCGCGGCCCGACCGCGGCTTCGTGGTGGGCTCCGTCCTCCTGCTGTCCGCCGACGCGCTCGCCGACGTCGGCGCGTTCGACGAGCGCTTCTTCCTGTACGCGGAGGAGACCGACTGGGCGTACCGCGCGAACCGGCGCGGGTGGCGCCACGTCGTCGACACGGGCGTCGTCGCCGTCCACCTGGGCGGCGCCACCAGCTCGGACCCCGCCCGGCGCGACACCCACTTCCACGCGTCCCAGGAGCACTTCCAGCGCAAGCACTACGGCACGGCCGCCTGGCAGGTCGCCCGCGCGGGGGCGGTGGTCGGCTCCGCCGCCCGGTCGCTCCTGCTGCGGGGCGAGGCACGCCAGAGCGCCGTGCGACGGCTCCGGCTCCACGTGCGCGGCCCCGCCGCCGCGGAGCTCCGCTACCGCACGCCGAGCACGACGTGATCCGCCGGCCGCTCGCGTGGGTCGCGGGGACGCTCGTCGTCGCCGCAGGGCTCGCGCTCGTCGGGTACCTCCTCCCGGCCTCCACCCCCTACGCGCTCGCGGGGGCCGCGGTCGTGCTCGTCGTCGGGCTGACGGCGTACGAGCCGGTCGCCCTGCCGGTCCTGGCGATGCCCGCGACGATCGTCGTCCAGCGCGTCGGTGGCGGTGGCGTGGACCTCACCCTGAGCGATCTCGCCGTGTTCGCCGCCTTCTGGGCGGCCCTCGTGCTCGCGCCACGGCCGTTCTCGGCGCCGATGCGCTCCCTGCTGTGGCTCACCGCCGTCTACCAGGTCTCCACGCTCTTCACGGTGATCGCCAACCCCTACCTCGCCAACACGGTCGAGTGGTTCCACGCGTGGTTGTCGACGGGCGGCGCGCTCGTCGTGGGGTGGGCCGTGGGGCGCGCGGGTCGCGCCCGCGTGGGGCTCACGCTGCTCATGGTGCCGTGCCTGCTCATCGCGGTCCTCACGTGCGTCGCCGCGCTCCAGAACCTCGCCGCCGGCTACGACGGCCCCGTGTACCTGAACTGGCCGTACGGGATGCACAAGAACTTCGTCGGCTGCGTGCTCGGCATCGCGGCCCTGGTCGGCTACGCCCGGCCCTGGTGGGTGGGCTGGCCACGCTGGTTCGCCCACCTGTCCTTCGTCCTGTGCTCGGTCGGTGTCCTCGCGTCCCAGGCGCGGCAGGCGCTCGTCGGGCTCGCCGTCGGCGTCATGGTCATCACGCTGCGGACCGACCCCGACCGCAAGCGCTCCAAGCTCATCCTCCTCGCCGCGATACCCGCCGTCTGGTTCGTGTGGCTCGCCGTCCAGGAGCAGCTCTCCGAGGCCAACCCGTTCAACTCGGCCAACCAGCGCCTCACCTGGTACCAGCAGGCCCTCGAGGTCTGGCGCAGCAGCCCGTGGTTCGGGGTGGGGCTGCGCTGGTGGACGGCCGGACGCACCCAGTACGGCTTCCAGCCACCCAACGCCGAGCTCGAGGTCCTGTCGTCGGCGGGGGTCGTCGGGCTCGTGGGCTTCGTCGTGCTGTTCCTCGGCAGCATGGTCGTGCTCTGGCGCATGAACCCGCGGTTCGGCACGCTCGCGCTCACCGTGCTCCTGTCGCGACTCGTCCAGGGCCAGTTCGACCTCTTCTGGTCCGCGATCGTGGTCACCCTGCCGTTCGCGGTCGTCGGGGTGTGCGTCGGGGCCGAGGCCTACGCCCGCTCGCGCGAGGCCTTCCGCTCCGGGCTCACGACGATCGACCCCGACGCGGCCCTGCCGTCGGTCCGCGAGATGGAGGCCGTCCGCCGATGAGGATCGTGCAGATCGTCCCGACCATCGGCCCCGGGACCGGGGTCGGCGCGGTCGCCCACCACCTGGAGCAGGAGTGGCGGCGCCTCGGCGTCGAGACCGCCCGCTTCACGATGGACGACGCCATGGGGTCCTGGCTCGGCGAGCCGGGGAGCGGCGTGCGCGGCCGGCTCGTGCTGGCCGCCCGGGTCGTCTGGTTCTCGACCGTCGGCACCACCCTGGCCCGACGGCGTCTCGCGCGCCTGGGCGACGTCGTCGGGGTGTGCCACAACGACGCGCTCGCGGGCGACGTCTACGTCAACCACGGCATCGTGCAGGTCGCGATGCGCTCGCGCGGCGCCTTCGCGCTGCGGATGCTCCGCAACCCCATGCACGTGTTCGTCGCGGCCCGCGACACGGTGCGCTACTCCGGCCGGACGCACCGCCTCGTGGTCGACCTCGTCGCCGCGGACGACGCCGCGCTGCGCCGCACCTACCCCCGGCTCCGGCCGCCCACGGTCGTCATCGGCAACGGCGTGGACGTCGACCGGTACAGGCCGCCGACCGCGGAGGCGCGGGCCGACGCACGGCGCGGCCTCGGGCTGACCGACGCCACGACGCACCTCCTCTTCCTCGGCCACGAGTACGAGCGCAAGGGCCTGCCGGTGGCCCTCGACGCGCTCGCGCGGCTCGGCGACGACGTGCACCTCTCCGTCGTGGGCGGGACCGCGTCGATGGTCGCCGCGCTGCGCGACGACGTGGCGAGCCGGGGGCTCGGGGAACGGGTCCACCTCCACGGGGCGCTCGAGGACCCGCGCCCGGTCCTCGCGGCCGCCGACGCCCTCGTCCTGCCGAGCGCGTACGAGTCGTTCGGGCTCGTGGTGCTCGAGGCGCTCGCGTCCGGCGTCCCGGTCGTCGCCACACCGGTCGGCTGCGTCCCGGACGTCGTGGTCGACGGCGTCACCGGCCACGTCGTGGCGGGCGACGCCGAGCAGGTCGCCGCCGCGGTGCGCGACCTCGCCGGGCGCGACCGGGCGGCGCTCGCGGAGGCCGCCCGGGCGGTCGCGCTCGAGCACTCGTGGGCCATCGTGGCCCGGCGCTACCTCGACATCCTGGAGACGCTCCCCGCCCGCCCGGCGCGGACCCGTGGCGGCCGGCGACCCGCGGGGGTCCGCGCGTGAGGATCGTGCACGCCGTCCGGTCCGACGGCTTCGCCGGTGTCGAGCGCCACGTCGCGACCTTGGCACGCGCCCAGGCCGGCCAGGGCGACGAGGTCGTCGTCGTGGGAGGCGACACCCCGCGGATGCGCGCGGCGACGGGCACTGCCCACCCGCTCCGGATCCTCCCCGGGGCGACGACGGCGCACGTGGTGCGCGCCCTCCTCGCCGTCGCGCCCGGCGCGGACGTGGTGCACGTGCACATGACGGCCGCCGAGACCGCGGCGTCCCTCGCGACGCTCGTGCGCCGCCGGGTCGGCCCCGTCGTGAGCACCCGCCACTTCGCCCGCCCGCGCGGCACCGGACGTCTGGGCCCGGTCGTCGCGGCGGTCGCGCGACGTCCCGTGGTCGCCCAGCTCGCGATCAGCCGGTCGGTCGCCGAGGCCGTCGACGGCCCCTGCACCGTGGTGCACCCCGGGGTGGAGGACCGCGGCCCGTCGCCTGCGGCTGCGGAGCGCGAGCCGGTCGTGCTGGTGGCGCAGCGCCTCGAGGAGGAGAAGCGCACGGACCTCGCGCTCCGCGCCTTCGCCGCCGCGCGCCTGGGCGACGCGGGATGGCGGCTCGACCTGGCGGGCGACGGCGCGCAGCGCGCACGCCTGGAGTCGCTCGCCGCGACGCTGGGCATCGGTGCGCACGTGCGGTTCCTCGGGCGACGCGACGACGTCGACGCGCTCATGCGCCGGGCGTCCCTGCTCCTGGCGCCGTGCCCCGTCGAGGGGCTCGGTCTCAGCGTGCTCGAGGCCATGGCGAGCGGTCTCCCCGTGGTGGCCGCGTCCGCGGGAGGCCACGTCGAGCTCCTCGACGGGCTCGACCCCGCGGCGCTCTACGACCCGCTCGACCCGGGCGCGGCGGGTGCCGCGCTCGCCGCGCTCGCCGCCGCCTCGGCGCGACGGGACGCGCTCGCGCGCGCTGCGCGCGAGCGCCAGACCGGGGAGTTCAGCACCGCCGCCTGGCTCGCCGGGACGACCGCGGCCTACCGCCGGGTGCTGGACGCATGACCGACCTGGTGGTGGTCTCGCTCGAGACCTGGGACACCGTGTGGCGGCGCAACCAGCACCTCGTCACCGAGCTGCTCCGGGGGGATCCCGCGCTCCGCGTGCTGTTCGTCGAGCCGGCGGCCGACCCGCTGTTCCAGCTGAGCCGGCAGCGCCGCCCGCGCCGTGGCCGGGGGCTGCGTGCCGGACCGCCCCTCGACGGCGTGGCGCCGGGCAGGCTGTCGCTGTTCGAGCCCACGAAGACGCTCCCGCGCCGGCTGGACCACCGGGTCGACGAACGTCTCGCCCGGGCGACGGAACGGGCTGTGCGCCGCCTCGGCATGCGCGCACCCGTCCTGTGGGTGAACGACCCCTCCGGCGCGCGCATGCTCGTACAGACGGACTGGCCCGCCCTGTACGACGTCACGGACGACTGGCTCGCCGCCGACCGCACCCCGGACGAGCACGACCGGCTCGTGGCGGACGAGGAGCTCCTGCTCGACCGCTGCGTCGAGGTCGTCGTCTGCTCCCCCGGCCTGGCGACGAGCAAGGGCGCCCGGCGCGACGTCGTCCTCGTCACCAACGGGGTGGACCTCGACCGCTACCGCGAGCCGCGGCACCGCCCCGTCGACCTGCCGGCCGGCCCCGTCGCGCTCTACCTCGGGACGGTCCATCCCGACCGCTTCGACCTCGACCTCCTCGAGCGCACGGCGCGGGAGCTCGCCGGGGAGGCGCGCGTGGTCCTCGTCGGCCCCGTCGTCGACGTCGACCGGGTGACGCTCGACCGCCTCGGAAGCGCGGGGGTGGTCGTGCTGGGCAGCCGTCCGTACGAGACCGTGCCCGCCTACCTCCAGCACGCGGACGCGCTCCTCGTCCCGCACGTCGTGTCGGCGTTCACGGAGAGCCTCGACCCGATCAAGGCCTACGAGTACCTCGCGGCCGGTCGTCCCGTCGTCTCGACGCCGGTGGCCGGGTTCCGCGACCTCGCCGGGCCCCAGGTGCGGGTGACGGACCGCGACGGCTTCCCGGCGGGTGTTCGCACGGTGCTGCGCGAGGGCCCGACGACCGCGGTCGCCCCGCCCGGGGTGCCCACGTGGCGGCACCAGGCCGCACTCATGGCCGACGTCGTCGCGCGCGTCGCCCGACGCGGCGCCACACCCCGGTGACCGCGTCCGCCGTCACACGCACCGAGAAGCGCTCCCGCACGTCCGCCCACGCTCTCGCCGCGCGCTCCTCGGCCTCGTCCGGACGGTCGACGACGTCCAGGACGGCGTCGGCCAGGGCCTCGACGTCACCCGGCGGGACGAGGACCCCGGTCGCGGCCCGCCCGCGGCCCACGATCTCGGGCACACCGCCCGCGTCCGTGGCGACCACGGGCACGCCACGGGCCATCGCCTCGACGACGACCTGGCCGAACGGCTCGGGCACGGGCGAGGCGTGCACGAGGACGGTCAGCCGGTCGAGCTCGACCGTCGGGTCCGGCACCGCGCCGACCCACCGGACCTGCGACGACACACCGAGGCTCACGGCCTCTGCCCGCACGGCGGCCTCGTAGTCGTCCTCCCCGAAGGTCGCCGCGCCCACGACCCGGAAGGTCGCCCCGGGGTGGCGCCGCAGGATGCGCGGGGCCGCGCGGACGAGCTCGCGCTGGCCCTTGGTCGGGCTGATCCGGCCGACGAGGCCGACGACGGGCGCCCCGTCGGGCCGGGGCCGGGGAGACACCCGCACCTGGCGGGCGTCGAGGCCGGGGCGGGCGACGGTCGACGGGCGCGGGAGCGTCGCCGCGGTCGCGGCGGAGTTCGTCACGAGCGCGGCGGGGAGCCACGACAGCGCACGCAGCAGCAGCACGAGGGACCGCGGGAGGTAGTCGGCCGCGACCCGGTCGTGGACGTGCCAGACCAGCGGGCGCCGCGCGAGCACGGCCGGCAGGAGGGCGAGGAGGTCCGCCTTGAGGGAGTTCGTGTGCACGACGTCGGGGTCGGCCGCCCGGATCTCGCGGTAGAGCACGTGCTGGAACCGCAGGGCCGCCCGCGCGCGACGCAGGTGTCCCCGACCGGCGGAGCCGATCTCCTCCCTCGACGCGCGGGCCAGCGCGGGGTCCAACGGAGCGACCCGCACGGGCACGCGGCGCGCGGCGAGCGCCGGGACGAGCGGGCCGTCGGCGAACAGGAGGACGCGCACGTCGACGTCGGCCGACACGGCGTCGCACAACCGGAGCAGGGCGAGCTCGGCCCCGCCCGCCTCCGCGGTGTGGTCGAGCGCCAGGACGCGCAGCCGCCGGGTCGGGTCCCGACCGCTCACCATCGGAAGGGTCGGTGCCGGATCCCCGAGGGCTCGCCGTCCACGGCCTCGGGCTGCTCGGGCACCGGCTCCTCGGACGCCGGGACCTTGGCCCACCGCGGCTCGAGGCGGCGCGGCGACGGAGCGCTCGACGGCGAGGGCGAGGGCGACGGCGACGGCGAGGGCGTCGCCTCCGGACCTGCGCTCGGCTCGGCCGTCGCGGGGGGCTCCTGGGCGGCGGGGACGTCGGGCTCCGACCTCGTCGCCCGCGTGGCCCTGGCCGTGGATCGCTCGGCCTCGACGGGCGCGTCGGTCGCCGCGTCCGCGTCGGCGGCGAAGACCGGGGCGTCCGCCCCGTACGAGGTGGCGTAGTGCATGCGCCGGTCGCCCTTGACCCCGGCGAGCGCGATGCCGACGAGGGGCACATGGTTGATGCGCAGCCGCTCGGCGGCCTCCTGGAGCACCGCCCGGTCGGTGCGCTCGAGGGACGCGACGAGGACCACGCCGTTCGCGTACCCGCCGAGGATCGTCGCGTCGGCCGCCGCGAGGACGGGCGGCGCGTCGACCACGACGATCGCCGCCTCGCCCTGGAGGCTCTCGACCAGACGACGCACCTGAGCGGTGGCGAGGAAGTCCGCGGGGTCCATCTCCTCGTCCTGCACGGGCATGAGACGCAGGTTGGGGATGCGCGTCGGCCGCAGCTCGGCGGAGGATCCCTCCCACCCCGCCGGCGCCGGGAGCAGCTCCGCCAGCTGCGGGCGCCGGAGGTCGCCGCACAGGACGATCGTGGGACGCCCGCTCAGCGCGAACGAGGCCGCGAGGTTCGCGGTGATGAACGCCCGCGGGGCGTGCGGGTCGGCGGCGGTGACCATGACGACGGCGTGCGGGACGTCCCCGAGCGAGACGCGCACCGCGGTCCGGAGCTCGCGCACCGACTCCGTGAACGGGGAGGCGTGGCGGCTCGAGACGGGCAGGTTGCCCGTCCTCCGGAAGTCCTTGTCGGCACCGCGGACGTCGTACAGCTCGGCGAGCACCGGGGTCTCCGCGAGGGCCGTGGCCTCCCCCGGTCCCCGGACCCGCAGGTCGAAGCCGCGCCGCGCGAACGCGAGGCCGACGCCCGCGAGCAGGCCGGTGAGGACAGCCAGTGCGAGCACGAGCAACGAGGGCATGCCGAGCGGGACGGCCGCGGTCGCCGGGTCGACGAGCACCGCGGGGCTCACGATCGACTCGAACGTGCTGCGGAGGGCGGAGATCGACTGGTACTGCTCGACGATCGTGTCGCGCTCGGCGAGGGCGAGCGGGTCGTCCGGGTCCGAGGCGAGCTCGCCCTGGATCGCGTCGAGCTGGGTCCGCAAGGCCTCGCGCCGCTCGTCGAGCGCCGCCACCTGCTCGTCGAGCACGGCCGGCAGGTGCGCGATGTAGGCCTGCGCCACGGTGTTGGCGCGTGCGGTCGCCTCCTCGGGCGTCCCCGCGCGCGCGACGACCGACATGGTCAGCGTGTCGGGGTTGTAGAACCCCTGGACCGCCCCCGCGAGCGACCGAGGGTCGACCCCGCCGAGCTCCGTCGCGGCGACCTCCATGACGGCCGGGAGCCGGACGATCTCCGGGTCGGTGTCCACCGTCACCGACGAGGCCTGCTGGTTGGCGCCCGGGACGGACTCTGCCGCCACCACCTGCACCGAGGCCGTGGCCTCGTAGACCGTGTCCTGCCGCTGGACGTAGAAGGCGGCGCC
Organism: Cellulosimicrobium sp. I38E; assembly: GCF_001647255.1. Taxonomy (NCBI): domain Bacteria; kingdom Bacillati; phylum Actinomycetota; class Actinomycetes; order Micrococcales; family Promicromonosporaceae; genus Cellulosimicrobium; species Cellulosimicrobium sp. I38E. Next base: position 23,275 of record NZ_LUAZ01000012.1, on the reverse strand, counting down.
CGCCACGACGACCAGGACGGCCACGAGCACGTAGTACCGCCCCTGCCAGACCGTCCGGAGGAACTCCCTGATCGTCATCGGACCTGCCCTCCCCCACCGAGCGCCGAGGTCCCGGCGAGCTGTCCCGACACGACGTCGTGCAGCCGCTCGACGAACCGCTCCCGACCGAAGCCCGCGACGTGTCGCCTCACGGCGTTATCATCCCACGCGCGTCCCGCTGCGGCCTCGACGGCCGCGGCCACGAGGTCGGGCCGCGGCGCGTCGAAGAACACGCCGTTCACGCCGTCGGCCACCGTGTCGAGGTAGCCGCCGTCGCGCAGCACCACGCTCGGACGCCCGAACGCCCCGGCCTCGAGCGGCGACAGCCCGTAGTCCTCGTACGACGCGGCGACGAGGGCCGACGTGTTCCCGTAGACCCAGCGCAGCGTGGCGTCGTCGACGCGCCCGAGCAGGCGCACGCTCCCGCCCCCGCGAGCGGCCTGCGCCTCCAGCCGGGCTCGGTCCGGTCCGTCGCCGACGACGACGAGCTCTCGGCCGGTCGCGAGCGCGGCCTCGACGACGGCGTCGACGTTCTTGTAGGGCAGCAGGCGCGCCACGCACAGGAGGAAGCCGGGCTCCAGGCCGGGGACCGCGCGCTCCTCTCCGTCGGGCAGCATCGCGGGCGGCGGCGCGAGCACCTCCGCCTCGATGCCGTAGGCGTCCCGGATCGCGCGCTGCGTCACGGTCGAGTTGGCGAGGTAGACGTTCGCGCGCCGCGCGGCGGCGCCGTCCCAGCGGCGCAGGCCCGGTGAGAGGAGGCCGAGCGCCGTGGCCGCGGCCCGCCGTCGGGCGCGGTCCGCGAGAGAGCCGTCCGCCGGCCCCAGGTACCGGTCCCGCTGGTAGAGCCACCGGGCGGGCGCGTGGCAGTAGACGACGGTGCGTCCCGCCCCGCGGTAACCGTGGGCCCAGCCCGTGGAGGACGCGAGCAGGACGTCCGCCTCGACGCGCTGCCGGTCGACGGCGGGCGCCAGGAACGGGAGCGCGACCCGGTGGTGGCGCCGCAGGAGACCCGCCCGGTCGAGGGCGGACGTGCGCAGGTCGAGGGAGCCGAACTCGGGGAACGTGCCGACCGGGTCGTACAGCGTCGTGTACATCGGCGAGCCGGGGAACGCGTCGGCGAGCAGCAGCGCGACCCGCTCCGCGCCGCCACGCTGGGTCGCGTAGTCGTGCGCGAGCGCGACACCGTGGGTCATCGGTCCTCCCTCGCGAACGCAGGCATTCAGCCTAGGGTCGGAGGGACCGCCGGAGGTGGGGGACGAAGGGACCTCACCCGGGTGAAAACGGGCGTCCTGACGCGCCTGACGGCGCTACGCCTTCGTGTGGTACTTCCCCTGGGCGGCGAGCAGGCCGTCGGTGAGCAGCATCTCGACGGCGTCCGCGGCGTCGTCGAGCAGGAACGGGAGCTCCTTGGCCTCGGGGCCCTTGAAGTCCTTGAGCACGAAGTCGGCGGTGTCCTGCCGGCCCGGGGGACGTCCGACCCCCGCCCGCACCCGCACGTAGTCCTTGGTGCCGAGGGCCTTCGTGATGTCGCGCAGGCCGTTGTGGCCGCCCTCGCCGCCGCCGATCTTCAGCTTCACCGCGCCGAACGGGATGTCGACCTCGTCGTGGACCACGACGACGTGGTCCGGGTCGATCCCGTAGTACTTCGCGAGCCCGGACACCGGGCCGCCGGAGACGTTCATGTACGTCGTGGGCTTGGCCAGGACGACGCGCGGACCGGGCCGCCCGCCGGGCAGCATCCCGATGCGGGCCTCGGCGACGGCGGCCTGCGCCCGCGGGTGGCGCGCGAACCGGGCCGCGGCCCGCCCCGCGAGGACGTCGAGGACCATGTGGCCCAGGTTGTGGCGGTTGCCCGCGTACGTCGGCCCGGGGTTGCCGAGCCCGACGACGAGCCACGGCTGGTCGGTCATGTCGTCCCTCGTCCTTCGTCCGGGTCCCGCCCCGGGCGGCGCGCCGGTGGGAGGTCGTGCGGGTGGTGGTGCGGGTGGTGGTGCAGTCGTGGTGCGGGCGCACGGACGCCCGGCACCGTCACGGTACCGGGCGTCCGACGCGGGTCGTCGTGGCGTCAGCCGACGACGGGGAGGATCACTCCGCCGCGGCCTCGGCGGGGGCGGCCTCCTCGGCGGCCTCGTCCTCGGAGGCCTCGACCTTGGGCTCGCTGACGATGAGGACGTCGGCCGAGGCGTCCGTCACGAGGGTGACGCCCTCCGGCAGCGTGACGTCGCCCGCGTACACGACCGAGCCGGCCTCGAGACCCTCGACGGAGACCTCGATCGCGTCGGGCAGGCGCGTCGCGTCCGCCTCGACGACGAGGGTGAGCTGCTCGAGCAGGTGGATCGTGCCGGGGACCGACTCGCCCACGACGTGCACCGGCACCTCGACCTCGACCTTCTCGCCCTTCTTCACGATGAGCAGGTCGACGTGCTCGATGACGTTGCGGACCGGCTCGCGCTGGACGTCCTTGGCGATCGCGAGCTGGGCCTTGCCGTCGAGCTCGATCGAGAACAGCGCGTTCGAGTGCTTGAGCGCCATCATCGTCTCGTGACCCGGCAGGGTCACGTGCAGAGGGTCGGTGCCGTGGCCGTAGAGGACCGCGGGAATCTTGCCGGCACGGCGGACGCGGCGGGCGGCACCCTTGCCGAACTCGGTGCGGGCCTCGGCGGCGAGCTTGATCTCAGACACGTGGATCACTCCTGGAAGAACGTTGCGGGCCGGCCACCAGTGGGGAGCGGTCGGCTGTCCGGACGGTTGAGAGGGCCACCCGGACGGGCGGCTGCGTCGGCGCGGGACGTGTGACGGGCGCGCAGGAGGACGACCGCCCAGTCGATAACGGAGATCCAACAGGTCTGGCTGACACTCGCGGTCCCGCGCCGCCGGTGTGCTCACCGGTCCAGCGCTGCCGGCCGTCAGACGTCCCTCGCCGAGGCAACCTGACTACTGTACCCGGGCGGGACGGTGGGGCGAAACCCGCAGGTCGTCCGTCGTCAGCTCGTCGCCGCGGCCGTCGCCGCGACCGTGGCGCCGACGAGGATCACCGCGGTGACCTCCTCCACGTAGGCGCGCACCGCCTCGCTCGCCCAGCTCTGCCGCGCGATCTCCTTCGCACGCGCGTCGACGGCGCGACGGCGCGACCCGGACAGGTCGGCTCCGCCGTCGGCGACGGCCGGGGCTCCACGGCCGTCGCCCGCGGCCAGCACGCGGCCCGCCTGCCCGGTCGCGGCGAGGATCGCCACCAGGGCGGCGGTGCGCTGGTCCGGCGCGCCGCCGTCGACCAGGACGCGCCACAGGTCGGCGCGCACGCCGTCCTCGTGCCGGGTGTCGGCGGCAGGCCAGCGCGTGGTGGGGAAGATCCCGAGCACGCGCCCCTCCTCGCGGCGCAGGACGCCGCGCTCGGCGAGCGACCCGATCGCGCGGGACGCCGGCTTGAGCTTCGCGAGGGGCGCCACGAGCGCCTTGGGCGTCGACCCCTCGCGCGACCGCACGACGTCGAGAGCCTCGTCGAGCAGCGCGTTGCCCGTCGGGGACGGGTCCCGCACCACGATCCGGCCGACGCGCCCGCCGTCGCCGTCACCCGCGAGGTCGGCGCGACCCAGGAGCGCCAGCTCGACGAGGAGCGCGCCCGCGGCGACCTGCTCGCGGTACGAGGCGTCCACGACGGCCTTCCCGGTCACGTCGTCGAGCGTGAGCAGCAGGTAGTCCTCGAGGATGAGCATGGCCACCACGCTAGGGCGCGCCTCGGCCCAGGACCCCTGCCTTTTGTCACGAGCGTGCCGTGCGCCGCGCACGGTCGCGCGGAGCGGGTCGTCAGTCCGCGAGCTCCCAGCGCACCGTCACGCTCGCGCGGACCTCCTGCGTGCCGGGCTCGACGACGAGCGCGTCGCTCGCCGCCTTGGCCGCCATGAGGCGCGGCATCGGACCGGGCCCGCCCGCGTCCTCGCGGACCTCCACGACCGGGCCGAGCGAGCGTCCGGCCAGCCGCGCGTACTGCTCGGCGCGCGAGCGCGCGTCGGCGAACGCGGCGTCGCGCGCCGCCACGGCGAGCGGGCCGGGGTCGCCGACGGCGAGGCTCGTCGAGTCGAGGCGCGCGACGGGCCCGGCCGCGTCGAGCGCGGCGCGGACGATCTCCCCGCACGCCGCGACGTCGCGCACCGTCGCGCGCAGCGTGAGCCGCGCGGTCGTGCGCGGGCCGTCGTCGCGCTGCTCGGTCCACGTCGACGTCTGCGACGTGCGCACGTCCGCGGCGTCGACGCCCGCCGCGACGAGCGCGTCGCGCGCCGCGGCGAGCCCCGTGTTCGCGCGGTCGAGGGCCTCCTGGACGCCGGGCGCGCTCGACTCTGCGCCCAGCTCGACGACCGCGACGTCCGGCGCCGCGGTCACCGCCCCCTGTCCGGTGGTCGTCACTCCCGAGCCGCCCACGGCCCCTCCTGTCAGCTGTTGCCGTCGAAGAGCGAGGTGACCGACCCGTCGTCGAACACCTCGCGGATGGCGCGCGCCACGAGCGGCGCGATGGAGAGCACGGTGAGCTGCGGGAACTGCTTCTCCGCGGCGATGGGCAGCGTGTCCGTGATGACGACCTCGCTGGCCCCGCACTCCGAGAGGCGCTGCGCCGCCGGGTCGGACAGCACGCCGTGCGTCGCGGCCACGATGACCGACCGCGCACCCGCGGCGAGGATGACGCGCACCGCCTCGGCGATCGTGCCGCCGGTGTCGATGAGGTCGTCGACGAGCACGCAGTCGCGGCCCTCGACGTCGCCGACGACGCGGTTGGCAACGGCCTGGTTCGGGCGCGTGACGTCGCGCGTCTTGTGCACGAACGCGAGCGGCCCGCCACCGAGCTTCGCCGCCCACTGCTCGGCGACGCGGATGCGGCCGGCGTCGGGCGAGACGACCGTGACGTTCGACGTGTCGACGCGCGTGCGGACGTAGTCCGTGAGGATCGGCATCGCCCACAGGTGGTCGACGGGGCCGTCGAAGAAGCCCTGCGTCTGCGCGGCGTGCAGGTCGACGCTCATGAGGCGGTCGGCGCCCGCGGCGGTGAACAGGTCGGACATGAGGCGGGCCGAGATCGGCTCGCGGCCACGGTGCTTCTTGTCCTGGCGGGCGTAGCCGTAGAACGGCTGGACCACCGTGATGGTGCGGGCCGAGGCGCGCTTCGCGGCGTCGACCATGAGCAGCTGCTCCATGATCCACTGGTTGATCGGCGCGGTGTGGCTCTGGAGGATGAAGACGTCGGCGCCGCGCACCGACTCGCCGAACCGGACGTAGATCTCGCCGTTCGCGAAGTCGTACGCGGTCGTGGGCAGCAGGTCGATGCCCAGCTCCCGCGCGACGTCGTTGGCCAGCTCGGGGTGCGCGCGCCCCGAGGCGAGGACGAGGGACTTCTCCCCGTTTCCGGCGATCGTGCTGCTCATACCAGTGGGTTCCTTCGGTGGTGTTTCCGGGTGCGGGGTGGGTCTGAGGAGGTCTCGGCCGGACGCGGTCAGTCTGCCGTGGTCGCGGAGCGACCGCCACGCAGCGCCTCGAGCGTGTGCTCGAGCTCCGGGCCGGGCGGCGGCGGGGTCGGGCGCTCGGCGGTCGCCGCGGCGCTCTGGTCCGCGAGCTGCGCCTGGGCCTGCGCGCCGAGCGGCGGGGCCTCGGGGTCGCTCGCGCGCGCGGCGCCCGCGGCGTCGGCCGCGGCCGTGCCCGGGCGACGACGCTCGACCCAGCCCTCGATGTTGCGCTGCTGCCCGCCGCTCACGCCGAGCGCGCCCGCGGGCACGTCGCGGCGGATGACGGAGCCGGCCGCGGTGTAGGCACCGTCGCCGACGCTCACGGGGGCGACGAACATGTTGTCCGCGCCCGTCCGCGCGTGCGACCCGATCACCGTGCGGTGCTTGTGGACGCCGTCGTAGTTGACGGTGACCGACGCGGCGCCGATGTTCGTGTGCTCGCCGATCGTCGCGTCGCCCACGTAGGACAGGTGCGGGATCTTGGAACCCTCGCCGATCTCCGCGTTCTTCGTCTCGACGAACGTGCCGATCTTGCCCTTCGCGCCCAGCACGGTGCCCGGGCGCAGGTAGGCGAACGGCCCGACGGACGTCCCCGCGCCCAGCACCGCGAGGCTGCCGTGCGTGCGGGTCACCGTCGCGCCGGCGCCGACCTCGGTGTCCGTGAGCGTCGTGTCCGGACCGATCGTCGCGCCCTCGGCGACGACCGTCGCGCCGTGGAGCTGCGTGCCCGGGAGCAGGGTGACGTCACGCGCGAGCTCGACGTCGACGTCGACCCACGTGGTGGCCGGGTCGACGACGGTCACGCCCTCGCGCATCCAGTCCTCGAGGATCCGGCGGTTGAGCTCCGCGCGCAGCGTCGCGAGCTGCACGCGGTCGTTGACGCCCTCGACGATCGTCGGGTCCGCCGAGACGAGCGCGCGGACCGTGCCGCCCTCGGCGCGCGCTGCCGCGACGACGTCCGTGAGGTACACCTCGCCCTGCGCGTTGTCACGGCCGAGCGTGCCCAGCCCACGGCGCAGGACCGCGGCGTCGAACACGTAGATCGACGCGTTGATCTCACGGATCGCGCGCTCGTCGGCCGACGCGTCCTTGTGCTCGACGATGCGCTGCACGTCCCCCGAGCCGTCGCGCACGACGCGCCCGTAGCCCGTCGCGTCCTCGAGCTCCGTCGTCAGCATCGTCACCGCGTTGCCGTCCACGACGTGCGCGGCGAGGAGCTGGCCCAGCGTGCCGCCGTCGAGCAGGGGGGTGTCGCCCGCGGTCACGACCACGGGCCCCTCGAGCCCGTCGCCGGCACCGCGCCCCTCCTCGCCGTCGGGCACGCCGTGCAGGAGCGCCTGCGCGTGGGCCTTCGCGTCGAGCGCGGCGAGCGCGCACTGCACGGCCCGTCCCGTCCCGGGGATCTCGTCCTGGTCCACGACGACGGCGTCCGGGTCGACCGACACCGCGTGCTCGGCGACGCGGTCGCGCTCGTGCCGCACGACGACGGCGAGCAGCGCCGGGTCGAGCGAGCGCGCCGCGACGAGCACGTGCCCGAGCAGGCTGCGGCCCGCGAGCGTGTGCAGCATCTTGGGGGTGGACGACTTCATCCGCGTGCCCTCGCCTGCGGCGAGGACGATCACGGCAGCGGGGGCGACGGTCGAGTCGGTTCCCTGCTGAGCTTCCATGGGTGTTCCCCTCGGGATCGGTGGCACGAGCTCCGCCCCCAGGACTCGAACCTGGACCAAGGGCACCAAAAACCCTTGTGCTGCCGATTACACCAAGGCGGATCGGACCCGGCGACGGCTGTGCCCGTCACCTGCCCGTCGCCGTGCTCCGGTACGTCTCCCGGGCCACGGCGGGCGGGGTGGGTCCGGGAACAGTCTGCCAGGTCGGTCCCCGTGCCCGACGCCGGTCGTGCCCGTCTCGTCCCGTCCGCACCCTGGTCTCCGCCCACCGCGACAGTTGTCTGCGCCACACCCGCGCGCGAGCGCACGCGGGGCACAGCGGCGGGTGCACGGCATGATGGACCCCGTGGCCGAGCCCAGACGCACCCCCCGATCCCGCATGACCGCGAGCCAGCGGCGCGAGCAGCTGCTCGCGGTCAGCCGGCGGCTGTTCGCCGAGAAGGGGTTCGAGGGCACGAGCGTCGAGGAGATCGCCGCGCGCGCCGAGGTGTCCAAGCCCGTCGTGTACGAGCACTTCGGCGGCAAGGAGGGCATCTACGCCGTCGTCGTGGACCGCGAGGTGCAGGCGCTCACCGCGGCGCTGTCGGGAGCGCTCGACGAGGGCGGTCACCCGAAGGTCCTCCTCGAGCGCACCGCGCTCGCACTCCTGTCCTACATCGAGGCGTCCGAGGACGGGTTCCGCATCCTCGTGCGCGACTCCCCCGTCGCCCAGGCCACCGGCACGTTCTCGAGCCTCATCGGCGACGTCGCGACGCAGGTGGAGCACCTGCTGGCGAACCAGTTCCGCACGCGCGGGCTCGACCCCAAGGTCGCGCCCATCTACGCGCAGATGCTCGTCGGCATGGTCGCCCTCACCGGGCAGTACTGGCTCGACGCGCGCTCGCCCAAGAAGACCGAGGTCGCGGCGCACCTCGTCAACCTCGCGTGGAACGGCCTCGCGGACATGGAGAAGCGCCCGCACCTCATCACGACGCCCAGGTCGTGACGGCGTCCTGACGCGTCCGTCCACCGGTCGCCCCGGGAAACTTCCCAGAATCCGCGTCATGGGGCCAGGGCGGACCCGTCTCTCCTTGCGGAAGCACGAGACCGACGAAGCGGGGCACTTCATGCACGGGCACGACCGGTCCACCGACCGCACGCACGAGGACCGCCGGGACGAGATCCGTCCCACGGTCTGGGGGTACTCGACCTGGACGACGGCGCGCTGCCTCCAGGGCCCCGTCGCCGGAGCGCCGGACCGCATCGTCCAGCGCACCGACGTGCTCGTCCCCGGCCTGACGCCGCGCGAGCTCGACCGGGTGCGGCGCCACGCCGAGTGGCACGCGTCGGTCGACGACGTGCGCCTGGGGCTCGTCGCGGGCGTGGCGACGGCGCTCGCCGCGCTGCTCGTGGGGCACGCCCTGGCGCCCGTCGCCCTCGTCGTCGTCGCCGCGGTCCTCGGTGTCACGGCCGCCCTCCTGACGCACGCGCTCCTGCGGGTGGCCGGCCCCCGGCTCTCGCGCGTCGAGCGCCGGGCCCTGCGCGACGCCGTCGAGATCCGGCGCGTGCGCGTCGCCCCGCCCACGTCGGCGGGCATGCGCGTGCTCGTCGCGATGAGCGCCGTCGAGTCGATCTCCGGCCGCCTCGACGAGCACGAGGCCGCGCTCGCGCGCGAGCTCCTCTGGGTCGCGCTCGACGCCGTCCGGCGCGACGACGTCGCCGACGTCGACCACGCGACCGCCGCGATGCTCCGCCTCACGGTGCGCGCCGCGCGCTCTCCGCTGCCCCCGGTGCGCGACGAGCACCGCGGCTGAGCCCCGGTCGGAGGACGATCCTCCCCGCCGCCAGGGTCGGGCAGGACGTGACATCTGTCCCGTGCCCTGCGCACCGGCGCATGGTTGTGTGGGGCGCATGGCGACACTCGAGATCGACTCGCTGACCAAGACCTACGGCGACGTGCGCGCCCTGCGCGGGACGTCGTTCGACGTGCGCGCCGGGGAGATCTTCGGCTTCGTCGGCTCCAACGGGGCCGGCAAGACCACGACCATGCGCATCGTCCTCGGCGTGCTCGCCGCCGACGGCGGCGAGGTGCGGTGGGACGGCCGTCCGATCGACCTCGCGGCGCGACGCCGCATCGGGTACATGCCCGAGGAGCGCGGGCTCTACCCGCGCATGAAGGTGGGCGAGCAGCTCGTCTACCTCGCCCGGCTGCACGGGCTGTCCGCCGCTGACGCCTCCGCCGCGATGGAGCGGTGGACCACGACGCTCGGCGTCGAGGCGCGCCGCGGCGACGAGGTCCAGAAGCTCTCGCTCGGCAACCAGCAACGCGTCCAGCTCGCCGCGGCGCTCACCCACGACCCCGAGCTGCTCGTGCTCGACGAGCCGTTCAGCGGGCTCGACCCCGTCGCCGTCGACGTCATGAGCGGCGTCCTGCGCGACCGCGCCGAGGCGGGCGTCCCCGTCGTCTTCTCCTCGCACCAGCTCGACCTCGTGGAGCGCCTGTGCGACCGGGTCGGGATCATCAAGGACGGTGCGATGGTCGAGGTCGGCACGATCGACGAGCTCCGCCGGACCGAGACGGAGAGATGGGTCGTGGACGGGCCACCCGGGGCGGGCTGGATCGGCGCCGTGCCCGACGCGCGGGCGGTCAGCCTCGAGGGGTCGCGCACGGTCGTGGAGCTCACCCCAGGCGCCGGGGTCGCCGGCGACGGAGCCGTCGACGGGACCAGCGGTCGCGAGCAGGCCGTGCTGCGCGCGGCGCTCGCCGCCGGGCCGGTGCACGAGTTCTCGCTCGTGCGGCCGTCCCTCACCGAGCTGTACCGCGACGTCGTGAGCGCCGAGGAGAAGCCGGCCGCCGAGGCCGCCGAGACCGTGGAGGTGGGGGCATGAGCACGGGGACCTCGTTGACGTCCTGGGGCGCGATCCGCCTCGTCGCGGGCCGCGAGATCATGACACGGCTCCGCTCGAAGTCGTTCGTCTGGCTGACCGTCATCCTCGTCGGCGCGGTCGTGCTCGGCGGGGTCGTGCTCAACGCCGCGAGCTCGTCCGGGCCGACCGCCGAGCGCGTCGGCGTCACGCCGCAGACCGCGTCGCTCGCCGAGGCGATCGAGGCCACGGGCAGCACGCTCGGGACCGAGGTCGAGACCGTCGACGTCGCGGACGACGCTGCGGGCGAGGCCCAGGTGCGCGACGGCGACCTCGACGCGCTGGTGACCGGGACGGCCGACGCGCCGACCGTCGTCGTGGACACCGAGCTCTCGTCCGGCCTGACCGCCGTCTTCACGACCCTCGCGCAGCAGACCGCGCTGTCCGACGCCGTCGCGGACCTCGGCGGCGACCCCGCGCAGGTCGCGGGCGACATCGCGACGGCCGAGCCGACCGTCCGCACGATCGGCGAGCCCAGCGAGTTCGACCCGACGCGCTACGTCACCGGGCTCGTCACCGGGATCCTGCTCTTCATGGCCATCATGATCAGCGGCCAGCTCATCGCCCAGGGCGTCGTGGAGGAGAAGACGAGCAGGGTCGTCGAACTGCTGCTCTCGACGGTCCGCCCGTGGCAGCTCATGGCGGGGAAGGTGCTCGGCATCGGCCTCGTCGGACTGGGACAGGTCGCGCTCGTCGTGCTCGCGGGCGTCGGGACCGCGCTCGGCCTCGGTCTGGTCGACACGTCGACGATCGACCTCGGCGCCGCGGCCGTCTGGGCTCTCGTCTGGTTCGTCGTCGGGTTCGTCAGCTACGCGCTGCTGATGGCCGGCCTCGGCGCGCTCGTCTCGCGCCAGGAGGACGTCGGCGCCGTCACGACCCCCGTCACGTTCCTCATGATCGTGCCGTACATCGTGGGTGTCTCCGTCGCACCGTGGGCCCCGGACAACCCGCTCGTCGTGTGGCTGTCGTACGTCCCGCTGTGCTCGCCGCTCCTCATGCCCGTGCGCATCGCGCTCGGCAGCGCCGAGACCTGGGAGGCGCTGCTCGCCCTGGGCCTCTCCCTCGCCGTCATCCCGGTGCTCGTCTGGCTCGCGGCGAAGATCTACTCCAACGCGGTCCTGCGCACCGGCGCCCGCGTCAAGCTCAAGGACGCCCTGCGCACCGCCTGACCCGGCGCCACGCGAGAGAGAACCGGGGTCGCGCGAGGTAGCCGTGGTCGCGCGAGGTAGCCGTGGTCGCGCGAGGTAGAGCTCTCGGCCGGATGTGCGGCGGGCGTCAAGAGTCTTGATGTCGAGACACGTCGAGTACCCTCGCGTCATGGACCAGCAGCACGAGGACGAGGTCGACCGCATCGTCGCGGCGTGGCAGCGCGAGCGGCCCGACCTCGACGTCGAGCCGCTCACCGTCTTCTCACGCGTGGACCGCCTCGCGCGGCACCTCGACCGTGCGCGCCGCACGGCGTTCGCGCGGGGGCACCTGGAGACCTGGGAGTTCGACGTCCTGTCCGCGCTGCGGCGGGCCGGCGAGCCGTACCGCCTGTCCCCCGGCGCCCTCGTGACGCAGACGCTCGTGACGAGCGGGACCATGACGAACCGCATCGACCGGCTGGAGGAGCGGGGGCTCGTCGTACGCCGCCGTTCCCCCGACGACCGTCGCGGCGTGCTCGTCGAGCTCACGGCCGAGGGCCTGGAGCGCGTCGACACGGCGATGACCGACCTGCTCGCGGTGGAGGCCCGCATCCTCGACGCGCTCGAGCCGGGCGGCCGCCCTGCGCTCGCGGCGCTCCTGCGTACAGTCGTAGGACAGTTCGACGACTGACCGACGGCCCGGCTGACCGGCCGGCGGCGTCGCACGCGCCCGCACCCGGAGGTCACCGCCCGATGCCGCCGTCCCGGCCGCCCCGCCCGAGCACCTTCCGGGGCGGGATCGACGGCGTGCTGCTCGTCGCGGTGCTGCTCGTCGCGGTCAACCTGCGCGCGCCGCTCACGGCGCTGCCCCCGGTCGTCGCGGACGTCGCGGCGGACCTGCACCTCACGGCGGCGGCCGCGGGCCTGCTCACGGGCATCCCCGTGCTCTGCTTCGCCGTGGCGACGCCCGCGGTCGCGGGGCTGCTGGGGCGGTCGTCGCTGCGCACGGCGATCGCCGTCGCCCTCGCGCTGATCCTCGCCGGCACCCTGCTGCGCTCGGCCGACCTCGCCGCCCTCGGCGCCGCGGGCACGTTCGCCGGGACGGTGCTGCTCGGGCTCGGCATCACGACGGCCAACCTCGCCGTCCCGATGATCGCGCAGCGCGACTTCCCCGGGCACGTCGCGACGGTGACGGGCCTGTACACGGCCGCGATCAACGTGGGGACCGTCGCGACCACGGCGCTCACCGCTCCCCTGGCCGACGCCGTCGGGTGGCGCTGGGCGCTGGCCTCCTGGTCCGTCCTCGCGGTGGTCGCGCTCGTGTGGTGGCTCCGCGCCGTCCCGCGCGAGGCGAGCCGGACGGGACGGACGACGACGGGCCGGACGAGCGGGACGGCGTCGGGCACGACGGCGGCCGCCGACGGGGCAGGGCACGCGCCGGCCGACGCCGGCGGCTCGGACGAGGACGCCTCCCCCGCCCCCGGCGACCTCGCCGCCGCGGCGGCGGAGGGCGTCACCGGCACCGACCCCGCCGCTTCCCGCGAGCGCCACGTCCTGGCGACGCCGTTCACGTGGTGGCTGTGCGCGATGTTCGCGCTCCAGTCGTCGAGCTTCTACGCGCTCACGGCCTGGCTGCCGCTCATCCTGGAGGACCTGGCCGGGATCCCGCGGTCGGCGTCGGGCGGGGCGGCGTCGCTGTTCCAGGGGTTCGCGATCGTCGGCGGGCTCGCCGTGCCGCTGGCGGCGCGGCGGTTCTCGATGCGCCAGAGCTTCGTGGGCATCGCCGTCCTGTGGCTCACGCTGCCCGTCGGGCTGCTCGTCGCGCCTGACCTGTGGGCGGTCTGGGCGTCGGCGGCCGGCGTGGCGCAGGCGGCGAACTTCGTCGTCATCTTCACGCTCGTCGCGCAGCGCTTCCCGACCGTCCGCCGCGGCCGCCAGGCGTCGGCGACCGTGCAGTCCGTGGGGTACTGCCTCGCGGCGGTCGCGCCGACCGTCGCCGGCGCGCTCCAGACGGCGACGGGCACGTGGACGACGCCGGTCGCCGTCGTGCTCGGGGCCCTCGTCGTGATGACCGCGATCGGGCTCGCTCTCACCGGCCCTCCCCGCCACCGCACGGGATAGCGGACCCCGGCCGCGACCACGCCCTATTCGCGGAACCACGCCTCTACCTCGCGGGACCTCGGCTCTACCTCGCGCGACCAGGGCTCTACCTCGGCGGCGCTCGACCCTTGACCGTCCACGCCTGGCTGTTTATGGTGTACACGTTGTTTACGCCATACACGCTCGTGTGCGCCGCACACGGCACGGAACCGACGAAGGAGAAGGCGATGACCGAACCGATGATCGCCGTGCAGGGGCTCGAGAAGTCCTACGGCGACCACGCCGTGCTGCGCGGCGTCGACCTGACCGTGCGCCGCGGCGAGATCTTCGCGCTGCTCGGACCCAACGGCGCCGGCAAGACCACGACCGTCAACATCCTCACGACCCTCGTGCGGCCCGACGGCGGCACGGCCCGCGTCGCGGGGGCGGACGTCGTGCACGACGCGGCGCGGGTGCGCGAGACGATCGCGCTCACGGGCCAGTACGCGTCGGTGGACGAGTTCCAGACGGGCCGCGAGAACCTCGTCATGATGGGCGAGCTCGCCCATCTCCCCCGGCGCACGGTGCGTCGACGCGCGGACGAGCTCCTCGCCCGCTTCGACCTCGTCGACGCCGCCGACCGCCGCGTCGGGACCTTCTCGGGCGGCATGCGTCGCCGCCTCGACCTCGCGATCAGCCTGGTCGCCGACCCCGCGGTCCTCGTCCTCGACGAGCCGACGACGGGGCTCGACCCGGCGTCGCGCGCCCAGCTCTGGGACGTGGTGCGGGGCCTGGCCGCCGACGGGACGACGGTCCTGCTGACGACCCAGTACCTGGAGGAGGCCGACCGCCTCGCCGACACGATCGCCGTCCTGCACGACGGCCGCGTCGCCGCGCGCGGTACGGCGGCCGAGCTCAAGGCGCTCGTCGCGGGCGACCACGTGCGCGTCGCGTTCGACGACCCCGCGAGCCTCGCGGCCGCCGTCGGGCTCGCGCCGACGCTGGGGCTCGCCCGCACGACCACGGACGACAAGGACCTGTCTCTCACCGCGCCGAGCGACGACCCCGTCCGCACGATCCGCGACGTGCTCGCGGCCGCCGACTCCCACGACCTCGCCGTCGTCGGGGTCAGCGTCGTCAAGCCCACGCTCGACGACGTCTTCCTCGCGCTGACCCGGAAGGAGGGCGCCCGATGAGCGCCACCACGCCCACGCTCACGACCTCCCCGGCGCGCCCGCCGCGCGACGCCGCGCGGGCCCGGCAGACGCCCGCGACGGCCGCGCGCGACGTGCGCACGATGGTCGCGCGCGAGACGCGCCGCCAGCTCCGTAGCGTCGACGGGCTCATCACCGCGTTCGTGCTGCCCGTGATGATCATGCTCGTGTTCGTCGTCATCTTCGGCGGCGCGATCGGCGGGGACGACTACATCGACTACGTCGTGCCGGGCGTGCTCGTCATGTGCCTCGGGTTCGGCTCGGCCACGGCCGCGGTGGGGGTCGCGCAGGACATGACGTCGGGGACGATCGACCGGTTCAAGACGCTCCCGATCTTCGGCCCGTCCGCCCTGTGGGGCCACGTCGTGGCGAGCGTGGTGCGGAACCTCGCGTCCGCCGTCGTCGTCGTGGGCGTCGCGCTCGCTCTCGGCTTCCGGCCCGACGCCGGCCTCGGCGACTGGCTCGGGCTCGTCGCGTTCGCCGTCCTCGCGGTGCTCACGTTCACGTGGGTCAGCGTCGCGCTCGGGCTGGTCCTGAGCGTCGAGGCGTCCCAGTCGGTGAACTTCATCTTCCTCTTCGTGCCCTACCTCAGCTCGGGGTTCGTCCCGATCGACACCATGCCGTCGTGGCTGCACGGGTTCGCCGAGAACCAGCCGTTCACGCCGATCATCGAGACGTTCCGCGGGCTCCTCGCCGGGGCGCCCGACGCGACGACGGCCCTCACGGCCGTCGCGTGGCTCGTGGGCTTCCTCGTCGTGAGCTGCGCCGCCGGCTCCGTGCTCTACCGCCGGCGGACCGCCCGCTGACCCCCGTCGACGAGCGTGCGGCCGTCGCCCGTCCTGAGCCCAGGGCGGGCGACGGCCGCACGCTCGGCCGGACACGGGACCGCGCTCGGCGCACGACCTCGGGGATGATGTGGGCATGACGGACGCACCCGACCTCCCGCCCCGGCTCGCGCTCGCGTGGGGCGTCGCCGAACGTCCCGAGCGCGCGCCCAAGCGCGAGCTGAGCATCGAGCGGATCGTCGAGGCGGCGATCGAGATCGCCGACGCCGACGGGCTCGCGGCGGTCTCGATGGCGAAGGTCGCGCAGAGCCTCGGCTTCACGACGATGTCGCTCTACCGGTACGTGACGAGCAAGGACGACCTGCTGCTCCTCATGCAGGAGGCCGCGCTCGACGTCGAGTACCCGCCGGCGCACGAGCCCGCCGACTGGCGCGCGGAGCTGCGCGAGTGGGCGCAGTTCACCATGGCGGTGTTCGCGTCCCACCCGTGGTTCCTCGACATCCCGGTGACCGGCGCGCCCCTCACGCCCAACAACCTGCGCGGGGCGGACAGCGGGCTGCGCGCCCTGCGCTCCACGCCGCTCGACGACGAGGAGAAGATGTCCGTCATCCTGCTCGTGAGCGGGTACGCGCGGAACGCCGCCCGCCTCCAGACGGACCTGGCGCGCGCGGTCACCGCGGCCGGCGGCGACGAGACCGTCCTGGGCGGCGGCTGGGCCGGAGCGTTGCGCGACCTCGTCGACGAGGTGCGCTTCCCCTACCTGCGCCCGCTCGTGGAGGCGGGGACGTACGCGCAGGAGGGCGAGATCGACGACACCGCCTGGGGTCTCGAGCGCGTCCTCGACGGGATCGCGGTGTACGTCGACGCGCGGGCCGCCGGTGCTCCGGGGGCGGGACGGGACACCTCCGCCTCGGACGGCAGGTCCGACGACGAGGGCGCCCCTCACAGCACCGGCGCGGAGACCGACCCGCTCGACGCCGTCGCCCCGGTCGAGATGGCCGTGCACGTCAAGGACCCGAAGGTGAAGAAGGCGACGCTCAAGCGGCGCGACGCCGAGCGCCGTGTCCGCGAGGCGCAGAAGAAGGTGCGCGAGCTCGAGAAGGCGCTGCGCGAGGCGGAGAAGGCGGAGCGCGAGACGGCGCGGGCGGCGTTGGAGAAGGCCCGCGGCTGACTCCCCGCCGCACGACGGCTGCCGGTCACCCCGAGGGTGGCCGGTCGCCGTCGCACGGAGCAAGGACGCGTCACTCGGCGAGCGCGAAGCCCGTCGTCCAGGACGTCTTCTCGCCGGCGGCGAGGGTGAGCTGGAGGAAGCCGAGGGCCTCGAGCTCGTGCGCGCGCTTCAGCGAGCCCGCGTCGACCACGCGCACTCCGGACACGGCGCCGGCGAGCGCGGCCTTGGCGTCCGCGTCGTCGCCCGCGACGAGGACCGTCGTCGGGAGCGGGCCGACCTGCCCGGAGGCGAGGGTCGCGGCGAAGTTCGTGTTGAACGCCTTGAGCACGCGCGCGCCGGGCACGCGCTGCTGGACCTGCGCCGCGGCGGACGAGCCGTCGGGCACGACGAGGGAGTCGAAGGTCGCGAAGTCGAGGGGGTTGGTGATGTCGACGACGACCTTGCCGTCGAGGCGGTCGGCGTAGAGGTCGACGACCTCCGCCACGGCCCCGTACGGGAGGGCGAGGACGACGACGTCGCCCTTGAGCTCGTCGCCGACGGTCCCTGCCGAGACACGAGGGTCGAGGTCGGTCGCCTCGCGCGTGAGGACCTGCACCTCGCTGCCCGCGGCGAGCGCGAGCCCGGCGATCGCGGTGCCCATGTTGCCCGCGCCGATGATGGTGATGCTGCTCATGGTGGCTTCCCTTCCTGCGCCGGCCGCCCGGTCGGCTATTGGTTGTTGCTACAACCATCACGATACGACGCTAAACTTGTAGCGTCAACTATTACGATGGACACACCGGAGGAGGCCCGATGACGACAGAACCCCGCTGGCTCGACGACCAGCAGCTCGACGCGTGGAAGCGGCTCGTGGCGGTCGTGGAGCTGCTGCCGGGCGTCCTCGACACCCAGCTCCGGCGCGACGCCGACCTCAGCCACTTCGAGTACTACGTGCTCGCCATGCTCTCCGAGGCCCGCGACCGCACGCTGCGCATGACCGACCTGGCAGGCGCCACCAACGCGACGCTCCCCCGGCTCTCCCACGTCGTGGCCCGGCTCGAGAAGCGCGGGCTCGTCGAGCGCGTCCCGTGCCCCGAGGACCGGCGCGCCACCAACGCGCACCTGACCGACGCCGGGTGGGCCAAGGTCGTCGCGACGGCGCCGGGCCACGTCGCCACCGTCCGGGACCACGTGATCGACGCGCTCAGCCCCGAGCAGGTCGGCCAGCTCGACGAGATCGCGGGCGCGATCCTCGAACGCGTCGACCCCGACGACCGCATGGGCTTCCTGCGCCGCTGACCCGGACAGCACCGCTCCGGGACCCGCCGGCTCCGTGCGTCAGCGCGGGCGGCCGGGCGTCGCGAGGACGAGCACGTCGCCGCCTGGCAACAGCGCGCCCAGCGCTGCCGGCAGGTCGGGCACCGCGAGCTCCGCGACGTCCGGGAGCGCGGCGACCACCTCGTCCCACTCGGGCGCGGCGTCGTCCACCTCGACGCTGTGCCCGTTCACGAGGTCGAACGACACGTAACGCACCGTGCTCGCCACCGCGTCGAGCGCGAAGGCGGTCACCCGGTGCACGTCGGTCCAGGGCGCGAGGACGCCGCCCTGCCCGTCGTCGACCTCGACACCGCGTGCCGAGACCCCGACGCGCACGCCCTGCGGGGAGGCGGTCACCCGGCGACCTCGGCCGCCTCGAGCCAGGCCGCCTCCAGCTCGTCCTTCTCGGCCGCGAGCGTGCGCAGCTCGGCGTCGAGCTCCGCGACCGCGGTGAAGTCCGTCGCGTTCGCCGCGATCTTCTCGTGCAGGCGACCCTCGACCTCGGCGATCTTCGACAGCCGGCGCTCGATGCGGTTGATCTCCTTCTTCGCGGCGCGCACCTCGGCGGCGCTTGGCCCGGCCGGGGCGACCGCGTCCGACGCGCCCTCCGCATCGCCGTCGGCCCCCGATCCCGCCGCGGGCGCGAAGCCGCTCGACGACGCTCCCGCTCCCGCGAGCGCCGCGCGCCGGAGCTCCAGGTACTGCTCGACGCCGCCCGGCAGGTCGCGCACCTTGCCGTCGCCGAGCAGCGCGACCTGGCGGTCCGCGACGCGCTCCAGCAGGTAGCGGTCGTGCGACACGACGACGAGCGTGCCGGGCCAGCCGTCGAGCAGGTCCTCGAGCGCGGCGAGCGTGTCGGTGTCGAGGTCGTTCGTCGGCTCGTCGAGCAGGAGCACGTTGGGCTCGGCGACGAGGAGGCGCAGCAGCTGGAGGCGGCGCCGCTCGCCGCCCGAGAGGTCGCGCACGAGGGTCTGCGACCGCTCGCGCGTGAACCCGAGGCGCTCGACGAGCTGGGACGCGGTGAGCTCCTTGCCGTCCACGACGACCGACCGCTTCTCGTCCTCGATCACCTGGATGACGCGCGACCCGGCGATGTCGTCGAGCTCGCCGACGTCCTGGGACAGCTCGGCGACGTGGACCGTCTTGCCGCGCTTGACCCGGCCCGCGTCGGGCTCGCGCCGCCCGGCGAGCAGGGCGAGCAGCGTCGTCTTACCGGCGCCGTTGACCCCGACGACTCCGTACCGGTCGCCGGGCCCGAGGCGCCACGTGACGTCGTCGAGCAGCACGCGCTCGCCCGCGTCCTCGCCGGCCGCGCCGCGCCGCGGGACCGCGACGCTCACGTCCTCCAGGTCGAGCACGTCCTTGCCGAGCCGCTTGGTCGCCGTGCGCGTGAGCTCGAGCGTGTCGCGCGGGGGCGGCACGTCGGCGATGAGCGCCGCGGCGGCGTCGAGCCGGAACTTCGGCTTCGACGTGCGCGCGGGCGCCCCGCGGCGCAGCCACGCGAGCTCCTTGCGCAGCAGGTTGTCGCGCTTCTCCGCGGCGACGGCCGCGGTGCGCTGGCGCTCGGCACGCGCGAGCACGTAGGCGGCGTACCCGCCCTCGTACCCCTCGACCGCGCCGGAGCCGTCGCCGCGCACCTCCCACATGCGCGAGCAGACGGCGTCGAGGAACCAGCGGTCGTGGGTCACCACGACGAGCGCACCCTTCGCGCCCGGGCGCGCGAACCGGTCGCCCAGGTGCGCGGCGAGCCACGCGACGCCCTCGACGTCGAGGTGGTTCGTCGGCTCGTCGAGGAACAGCACGTCGTGGTCGGCGACGAGCAGCGCCGCGAGCGCGACGCGGCGCCGCTGCCCGCCGGACAGCGTGTCCGCGGGGGCGTCGAGGTCGAGGTCGGCCAGCAGGCCGGCGTGCACGGTGCGGATGCTCGCGTCCGACGCCCACGCGTGCGTCGCGGCGTCGCCGTGCACGAGGTCGCGGATCGTCGCGCCGGTGCCGACGTCGTCGCGCTGGTCGAGCAGCCCCACCCGCAGCCCGCCCACCCGGGTGACGCGGCCGCCGTCGGGCTGCTGCGTGCCCGCCAGGAGACGCAGGAGCGTCGACTTGCCGGCGCCGTTGGGGCCGACGATGCCGACGCGGTCGCCGTCGTCGAGGCCGAGAGAGACGTCGTCGAGCAGGGTGCGGGTGCCGACGGTCAGCGAGATGCCGTCGGCGCCGAGAAGATGAGCCACACGCACGAGCCTAGGCCGCCCCCCGTGAGTGCAGGAAATAGTCGCCGATCCGGGAGGATCTCGCGACTATTTCATGCACTCACGGGACGGGCGGTCAGCCCTTGAGGCCCGAGTGGGCCAGGCCCTGGACGAACTGCTTCTGGGCGACGAGGAACACCGCGAGGACCGGCAGGACCGTGAGCGTCGTCGCCGCGAGCTGGACGTTCCACATCGGGCCGCCGTAGGCGTCGACGTACTGCGTGAGCGCCTGCGGGAGCGTGAACCGGTCCTTGCTGGACAGGTACACGATCGGCTCGAGGTACAGGTTCCACGACTTGAGGAACGTGAAGATCGCGACGGCCGAGATCGCCGAGCGCGACAGCGGGAACGCGATCCGCCAGAAGATCCCCCACCGCCCGAGGCCGTCCATGCGCCCCGCCTCCTCGAGCTCGCCCGGGAGGCCGAGGAAGAACTGGCGCATGATGAACGTCGCGAGCACGCTCGGCGCCCCGAGGATCGGGATGACCACGAGCGGCCAGTGCGTGTCGATGAGACCGAGCGAGTTGACCATCCGGAACAGCGGGACGATCGTCACCTCCGACGGCACGAGCAGCCCGACGAGCACGAGCAGGAACAGCGCGTTCGCCCCGGGGAACCGGATGCGCGCGAACGCGTACCCGGCCATCGACGACACGAGGATCGTCCCGACGGTCACCAGCGCCGCGATGTAGAGGCTGTTCCAGTACTGCTGCGCGAACGGCTGCAGCCGGAACACCTCCCCGTACGCCGCGAACGACGGGTCCTGCGGCCACAGCGTCGGCACGGCCCGCAGGATCTCGCTCATGGGCTTGAGGCTCGACGTCGCCATCCACCACGTGGGGAACACGAAGGGCACGCTGAGCACGACGAGCAGCGCCACGAGCGCCCAGCGTCCCCACCGGCGCCGCGAGCGCGCGGCGCGGTCACGGCGCGCGGGCGCGGGCCGCGGCCCGTCCGGGCCCTCGCCGCCCCTGCCCGACGCCGCGGGCCGGGCCGCGTCGCCCTCCGCACCCGGGAGCGTGGCCGGGCCGGGCATCACGTCAGACTTCATGGAAGACCCACCTCTTGCGCGTCTGCCACTGCACGAGTGTCAGGACGAGGACGATGACGAACAGCAGGACGGAGATCGCGCTCGCGTAGCCGAAGTCGTTGAAGCGGAACGCCTGCTGGTACAGGTAGTAGACGAGCACCGTGGTCGAGTTGCCCGGCCCGCCGCCCGTGAGCACGGCGATCTGCGCGAAGACCTCGAGCGAGCCGACGATCGTGAGGATCGAGACGAGCAGGAGGGTCGGGCTGATGAGCGGGAGCGTGATCGACCGGAAGCGCCGCCACGCGCCCGCGCCGTCGATGCGCGCGGCCTCCTGGACCTCCTCCGGCACCCCCTGCAGCGCCGCGAGGAACAGGATCATGTTGAGGCCGACGTTCTTGAACACCTGGACGACGATCACCGAGATCATGGCAGTCGTCTCGCCCCGCAACCAGTTCGGGCCCTCGACGCCGAGGAGCGACAGGAAGCCGTTGATCCCGCCGTCGGCCTGGAGCAGGAAGCTCCACACGATCGTCCACGCGACGAGCGACACGACCACCGGTGAGAAGAAGAACGTCCGGAACGTCGTGGTGCCCGGGAGCTTCTGGTTGAGCAGCACCGCGAGCAGCAGGGCGAGCGAGATGTTGAGGACCACGAGCCCGACCGAGAACCACAGGCTCGCCAGCAGCGAGTCGCGCAGGCCGGGGTCGGAGAGCATGCGCTCGTAGTTGTCGGCACCCGCGAACGTGAACGTGTTCGCGAGGACGTTCCACTCGTGCAGCGAGTACCAGACCACGGCGACCAGCGGTGCGACGACGAACGCGAGCGCGCCGAGCACGGCGGGCGCGACCATGGTGTACCCCACGGCCGCGTCCCGTCGTGCGAGTGCGGAGGACGCCACGCTCAGTCCCCGAGCAGAGGCTGGATCGCCGCGCACGTGTCGACGAGCACGCCCTCGACGTCGGCGTCCGCGGTCCACAGCGCGTCGAGCTGGGCCCGTACCGTGTCCTGCAGCTTGGCGAAGTTCTGGTGCGACGGCTTGGTCACCGCGCCCTGGATGCCGTCGACCACGACCGCCTGGAGCTGGGTCTCGCTGAGCTTCGGGTTCGCCGCGCCGAGCGTCTCCGCGTTCAGGAGCGACTCGCGCGGCGGCGGGAAGTACGCGGCGAGCGTCTCGGCGTTCTCCGGGTTGGTGAACCACGCGAGGAAGTCGGCGGCGACGTCCGGGTGCTCGCCCGCCGCGAAGACGCCGATGCCCGCCTGGCCGATGACGTTCTGCTGACCCGCGGGACCGGCCGGGAGCGGCACGACGTCCCACGCGAACGAGTCGTCGAGCGCGGACGCGCGGCTGATCTGCGTGATCGTCATCGCGGCGTCGCCCGCGAAGAAGTCGGCCGTCGTGCCCGGACCGGGCATCGCCTTGTCCACGAACGTCGCGTCGTGGATCCACGTGAGCGCGTCGACCATCTCCGGGTCGGTGAACGTGCACTGCGTGCCGTCCTCGTTCCACGGCGCCGCGTCCCAGCCGTCCCAGACGGTCGACAGGTTCTCCCACACCTTGAAGTCGAAGTCGCGCACCACGAGGCCCTGCTTGCCCGACGTCGCGGCGGCGGCCGCCGAGATGTCGCGGGCCTGGTCGTAGGTCCAGTCTCCCGACGCGACGAGGTCGGCCGGGTTCGGCTGGCCCGCCGCGGCGACCTGGTCGGTGTTGACGAACATCGCGAACGGCGAGTTGGAGAACGGGTAGGCGTAGAGCCCGCCGTCCTGCTCCCACAGCGCGAGCGAGGAGTCCAGGAGGTCGTCGTACTCGTACCCCTCGGTCTCCTGGAGCTTGGGGGCGACGTCCACGAGCGCGCCGCTCGCGACGAACTCGGGCGCGTAGCTCTCGAGGATCCACGCGAGGTCCGGGGCGTTGCCGCCCGCGAGCTGCGTGGTGAGCGACGTCGTGTAGTCCTCGAACGGGATCGTCTCGAACGTCACGCCCGAGACGAGGTCGGGGTTCTCCGCGACGTACGCGTCGGCGATCTCCTGGAACTGCGCGAGCTGCGTCTCGTCGGCCGTCCAGACGGTCATGCGCAGCTCGACGGGCTCGCTCGGCGTGCTGGGCTCGCCGGCGACGTCGTCGCCGCCGCCGGAGCACGCGGTGAGGACGAGGGCGAGCGCGACGCCGCCTGCGGCCAGGGGTGCGCTCACGAGGCGGTGTCGGATGCGGGCCGGGCGGGGTGCGCGGC